>JAPOQA010000038.1 GCA_026710945.1 Chloroflexota bacterium | reverse complement strand
GGTCTCTGCTCAGCACACTTTCACGGCCTCAGCACTCTAGATTCCTCTCTACGCTACGCTCCGTTCGGAATGACATGTAAGTAGGCGAGCACAGAGTTCTGCTCCCATGTTTCTTCTACCAAGTCTGTCAACGAATTGCCTGACATTTACAGGAATGACAGTGAAACTGGCCCAACGATGGAGTCAAGTCTAATTCTACTAATTCCGTATTAAGTTTCGCTTCTCAATGCTTCCGTCATATAATGGTATATACCCACGCTCAGCCTACCACGACTCCCTTCCGCTTGTAGTCTGCGAACCGCAGCCATACACAGAAAGAAGCAACCGCTATGGCGACCTTTGACGTACCCCCGGTAGCGCAGGTTTGCAGCCTGCGCCAACTTGTAGAAAGAAGCAATCCTCATGGCAACCTTTGATGTGGTGCTCAAGGGAGGGCGCGTTCTCGACCCCGCGCAGGGCATCGACGCTCCGCTGGATATCGGCACGAAGCACGGCCGTATTGCTGCTCTCGAATCAGACATCGCAACCGATGATGCTTGGCTTGTGCTCGACGTCGCCGATCACTTTGTCACGCCGGGACTCATAGACCTGCATACGCACATCTACTGGGGCGGCACCGACCTCGGCGTGCTCCCGGACCAGGTGTGTTTGCCAACAGGCGTAACCACAGTCGCGGACGCGGGCAGCGCGGGGTGGGCGAATTTCACCGGCTTTCGCCACTTCGTGATGGGACAAGCCCGCACACGCACGTTCGCCTTCGTCAATATCTCCAGCATTGGGATTACCGACATGCGTGTGGGCGAGAATCTCAACCTTGCCTACTGTGGTGTTGAAGACGCGATCAAGACTATCGAAGCCAACCGCGACGTGGCTCTCGGCGTTAAGGTGCGCGTTGCGGAGAAGATTTGCGGCCCCAACGGTTTAGAGCCGCTGCGCCGCGCAGCAGAGGTACGCGATGCGACGGACACGCGCATGATGGTGCACATCTCGGATTGCGAACAACCCGTGCAGGAGATTCTGGGCTACCTGAAACCGGGCGACATCATCACCCACTGCTTCACGGGACGCGGCAAATTGATCTTGGACCAGCAGCGGGGTACCGTGCTGCCGGACGTGCGGGCCGCGCAGCGGAACGGCATCGCCTTCGACGTCGGCCACGGACAGGGGAGCTTTTCCTTTGCAGTAGCGCGGGCGGCCTTGGAGGATGGCTTCCTGCCTGATACCATAAGTACGGACCTCCATAACTACTCTTCCCACTTTACCGCGCAGAGCCTGCCTGACGTGATGTCGAAGTTCCTCTTCCTGGGCCGGGACGTTCCTGACGTCGTGACACGGACGACACAGAACGCCGCGGCCGCTATCGGCCGCTCGGACTCTTTGGGGCACCTGCGCGTTGGCGGCACGGCTGACATTGCGGTGCTGCGCCTGGAAGCCGGGCCGTATCCCATGCGAGATGCCGAAGAGACTGAGCATACCGGTAGAGAGCACCTCGCGGCAACCTACACGTTGCGTGCCGGTGAGGTATATAACCAAGCAGGCCGCGCCGCGCGCCGCTGGTACGGGCCGCGTACTGAGGATGAGTGAGATGGGCCTCAGGCAATAGGATAGAGTTCTACGCGCACTGCTTCGTCACCCCGACGGAGGCCGCAAACCAGAAAGGATCGAAGAGTTGGATTCTACCATCAGATCAGCTAAGTGTCAGGCCGAGTACCGGCATGACGATGCCGGAATTGCCCGAATTCTTGGAAATGACGGGCCAGCTATGACAATCTCTCGCCTCCGTTGGATCGCCGGAATCATGGCTCTTTCGCTTGCTCTCTTGCTGAGCGCGTGCGGCGCTACCGAGAGCACTGAGGAGTTGCAGTCCGACGAAACGAGCGCCGCTGGGGCGGCAACTCCAGCAGCCCAAACCGCAACAAAATCTACCGCGCCTGCGACGACGACAGCGGAATCGGGTGAAGCGGTAACGCCAGATGCGCGTATCGCCGGCATCCGGTTCGGCCAGCATCCCGAATTCGATCGCCTGGTCATCGATTTCGCAATCGACCAAGGGTCTGCAAACGCTGTGCCGCATTGGCTAATTGAAAAGGCGCCCGGGGAGGGCGTGCTGCGCATTCATCTCCCCACCGTGACCGAGACCGCGTTTACCGACGCGCAAGTGGCCGACAAGCTCGACTGGTTCACGCATGTGTATGTTGTCCGCGCGCCGGACGGCAGCCTGTTCGTGGATGTTTTCATACCGGCTGAGTACCAGGTCCGCGTGCAGGAAGTGCGCGACCCGCTGCGGCTGGTGATTGACGTGGCTCCCGGCGGTGATGATACCCACATTCTCCCCGCCACCGCTAAGAACACGGTGCTCATCACGCCGCGACCCGGCGCCACCCTACAGGGCACAGTGACGGTCAGTGGATACTCCCGGAACTTCGAAGCGAATAACGTCATCATCCTGCAAGATAGCGCCGGCAAGGAAATTGACCGGGCAATTGTCACGTCTACCGACTATATCGAGGCATGGGGATACTTCTCTAAGGAGCTAGAGATCCCCGCCGGCACAGGTACGGGGACTCTGCTCGTCGGCGACTTTGACGCGCAGGATGGGAAGTTCGATGGTGTGACCATTCCCGTGCAGTTTGGCGGTGAATAGCCAGCGGCAAGAATCCGCCCACTCCCGAGTGTGACCCATCCGAGAGCCAGCGAAGCAAGGGCCGAAGCCCAGCGAAGCGAGGAGATGGAATTCCCTCTCCGTGGGGAGACTCTTGCCGGGCCCAACGCAGCGGGACAAGAATGACACCCTCCCCATAGGGTGACCATTGCGTAACTCACCCGCAGGCGAGAAAACTGCCTCTCCTTGGGGAGAGGGCCGGGGTGAGGGGTCTTCTTTGCCGCCACGGCCTGGATGGATACTCACTGTAGAGTTGCGCAACGGATTCTCAACGCAGAGGCCCGATTGCTCCCGGCTCGGCGGGAACAGACTGACTCTTGCTTGGTGTATTGGTAAGACGTGGGATTCCCATGATTTGGGTAGTGCGCATGGTCTTATGGACTGCATTTGGTAGTTGAAATATGAAAGAAGGAACAATGAGCGAGAATCACTGGTTCGACGACTTGCAGGACGAAGATTTCTTAAGTTGGGCTTCTACCTTCGAGGAGGTCGAGAAAAGCGGCTGCGATACGGCGCTCTTCTGCATCGGCGCCATCGAGCAACACTCGTACCACATGCCGCTCGGCACCGACTGGCTGCTCGGTCTCTCCGGCAGCCGCCTGCTGGCGCGGGAATTGGCAGAACGCGGCCTGATCGTCTATCTCTTGCCGCCGATCCCCATCGGCACCTCCAGCGAGTTCCTTAACTACAAGGGCACCTTGAGCTTCAAGCCCGCCACTGTGGCCGCCATCTTGGAGGACACCGCCGCCTGCCTCAAGCGCCAGGGTTTCAAGCGCATGATCGTCACCAGTTCCCACGGCGGCAACTGGATTCTGAAGCCAACCATCCGCGAGCTCAATATGTGGGACCCGGACTTCATGGTGATGTGGGGCGCGCCCGTCGGCGCAGGCGGCTCGGGGCCGGGTAAGGACCGGCACTCCGGCGAAAGCGAGACCTCGCGGCTCATGTACGCCTACCCCGAACTGATGCGCACCGAGAAGGTTGTCGACTCGTCTCCCGATCTTGGCTCCGAGTACGTGGACATGATCCCGACGGAGTACTACACGCCGAGCGGTGTGTGGGGGTTTCCGACCAAGGCGGACCGGGATGCCGGCGAAGAGCGCACAAAGCAAGGCGTGCAACGCCAGGCTGACTACATTATGGAGACAATCGTGAAGCTCGACGAATTGCGCCGCGAGCACGAGCAGGGCTAGCCTGGCAACGCTCTATTGCACCAATGACCAGGGGAATGCACGCCAAATTAGAATTGCCACTCTAGACCGGGAAGATCGATCTGCATGAGACCCGTCTAATGAACCAGATGAGTGACTCACCGCCTGTGAAGCTCGGCCTTGCGGAAGGCTACTCACGTTGGGCGAAGAGCTACGACACGACGTTCAACACGCTCATCGCCACTGAGGAGGTGTACTCGCTGGACCTCCTGAATAGCCTGGAGGGCAAGACCGCGCTCGACGCAGGCGCCGGGACCGGTCGGTTTGCACTCAGGCTGGGCCGAAGAGGTTGGCAGGTCACGGCCATTGAGCCCAATCCCGCAATGCAAGCCATTGCGCAACGCGCCGCAGCCGGTGAGAACATCCACATGGAGTTTGTGAGTGCCTCGCTGGAGGACGCTGTGCCGGTCGAGTCAGCCGCCTTCGATCTGGTGGTCTGTGCACTGACTCTCTGCCACGTTGCGAATCTTAATGGGGCGGTCGGTGAGTTCTCCCGCACGATGGCGCCTGGAGCGCATCTGCTCATCACGGACGTACATCCCGATTTTGTCTCCTGTGGCATGCCGACCCAGTTCGTCGACGACGGCGTAACCTATCACCTGCCCAACGAGCCGCATACGCGTGACGACTATCTCCAAGCAGTTGCTAATGCCGGACTTACCCTAACCGACGTTTGGGACGTTCCCGGCTGCGAGGTCCCAGGAGGGTTCGAGACTGCCTTCATGCGCAAGAACTTCGGTTCAGTGAATTTCGCCTTGATCGTCTTGGCACGCAAAGGGACGTAAACAGCGGCGCCAAGCGCAACGAATCCGTCTGGTGCTGAAACGATCTGAGTTCAGCAGGTCGGGAAGAACCAGGAGTCTTCACGTTGAGGTTGGGTCCAGTTTTGAAGCGCGGTTCCGCCGCCGTTCTGCCGGTATTCCCGTGAGAGCTCATTGTGCTGTGGCCTGCCGGCTCTTGCAACCTTCATGCCTGGGAGCCCGCTCCCGCGTTTGTCTCACCACCCGTGCGGCGCTTTTTTGCTGTTCCCATGGTCAAGTTAAGTGTAGTGTGCGCAGCGGAGCGAGTAGGATTGGACTTAGAGCGTGCTGGTGTTCGCACATCGGTCTTGCTCATGCAAAGACAGTCCCTCAACCTGTCATGCTGAGGAGTGCAGCGACGAAGAATCTAGGGTGTGCGAGATTTTAGATTCCACGAACCCTGTTCGGCGCTACGCTCGGAATGACTAGTCCTCGTAGCGCTCTCAACGGGAATGCGGATCCTGTCAACGAATTGCTCAGCACTTGCAGGAAGTGAAAGTGTCAGGTAATTCGTTGACAGACTTGGTAGAAGAAACATGGGAGCAGAACTCTGTGCTTGCCTACATACATGTCATTCCGAACGGAACGTAGCGGAGTGAGGAATCTAGAGCGCTGAGGCCGTGAAAGTGTGTTGAGCAGGGACTCTAGATTCCGCGAACAGGGTTCGACGCTACGCTCGGAATGACAAGGCCTTGTAGCGCTCTCAACGGGAATGCGGATTCTGTCAACGAAATACTCAAGACGTACAGGAATGACATGTGTGCACCTCCGTGACACTGTAGAGTATAGGTCAACTAGCCCCGATTCCCAGTAACGTTGACAACCCAGTGAAATCCGCGCTACCGTGAATCAGGTAGTTTTGGCCCTCTTGATGGAGCATGCCCTTCCATGGCACAGCAATCCCACGTCTCCAAGGCCGTTATCCTCGTCGCCGGTTTAGGCACCCGGCTGCTCCCTGCCACCAAGTCCCAGCCCAAGGAAATGCTGCCTGTCGGCCGCAAGCCGGTGGTGCAATACGTGGTGGAGGAGATGGAGCAGGCCGGCATCAACCAGATTCTCTTCGTCACGGGACGCAAGAAGTGGTCAATCGAAGACCACTTTGACCGCGATCCCGAATTGGAAGAGCGGCTTGGCAACGACGACATGGAGTTGCAAGAACGGCTGCCGAATTTCGATACGTTGCTGCACGTCTACTATACGCGCCAGAGCGTGCAGACCGGCCAGGCGGATGCCGTGCGCCTCGCTCAGGAATTCGTTGGCGACGAGCCATTCGTCGTCGCTTTTGGCGACACGATCATCAAGGGCGGCAACCTCTTGCGCCGCATGGTGGAAAGCCATGCGCAGAGCGGCGCCGTCTGTACCATGGCCGTGGAGCGCGTGGCGCCGCAGGATGCTCATCGCTATGGCGTCGTGCGGCCTACCGGCGCGATGGGTCCGGACTTTGCCATTGAGGGCATCGTGGAGAAACCGCCGCGGGGCACCGAACCGAGCAACTTCGCCGTGGTGCCGCGTTACGTGATGAACAAGGAAATATTCGAGGCAACGCGTCTCACATTGCCCGGCAAAGGCAATGAGCTCTGGCTGGCCGACTCTATCGAGGTGCTCATCAAGCAGCAGCAACTGGTGCGCTGTGTCGAACTAGCGTCCGAAGAGGTCCGCTACGACATTGGCAACTTTGAGACCTACTTCAAGGCGTTCATTGACTTCGCCCTCTCTGACGAGAAATACGGCTACCTCGTGCGGCAGCACCTGCTCCGCAAAGCGGCGACGCTATGATGTCAACCCCTAGAGAAGACAACACGCGGGCACCCGTTATCGCTTCTGCCCCCGGTCGTTGCGGCATCATCGGCAATCCGACCGACATGTACGGCGGCAGCGTACTTTCCTGCACTATTCCCCAGCGCGGCTATGTTTCCATTCGTCCGGCGGACCGGCTCACGCTCGAATCCGATCAAGGTGTGCTTGCCGTCCGCACGCGAGACGATTTGCAGCAGCGCGGCGATCACTTTGACGTGCTGCGTGCCGTAATATCCCAACAGCAATGCCTCGGCATGAAAGCCCAATTCACCTGCTGGAGCGACGTACCCATCGGCTCCGGTCTTTCGAGCTCGTCGTCCTTAGTCGTCGCGGCGCTCTACGCGCTCGTTGCCTACCAAGGCCGCGCGATGAGCCGGTACTTCTTCGCCGAGACCGCCCGCGGCATCGAGCTGAACGACATGGGCGTGATTTGCGGCTACCAGGATTTCTACATGCCCACCTTTGGCGGGCTGAATTACATGGAGTTTCGCGACAAAGAGTTCTACCGGGAAGTGCACAGCGAGCCGTATGCCGCCGTTGAATCTCTGACACCGCTAGTGCGGGAGCTGCCCTTTGTGTTGGCGCATACCGGCGTCGAGCATAGCGCCGACGTTGTCCATCGACCCATCCGCGAGCGGTGGTTGGAAGGCGAGCGTCACGTGGTGCAGGCGTACGTAGAAATCGGCCGTCTCGCGAGAGAGGGCAAGAAAGCCCTGCTGGAAACGGACTGGGAGCTTCTGGGCAGGCTGATGAATGAGAACCACGCCATCCAGCGTGATCTGGGCGGGTCCGGCGCGGAAAACGAGCAGCTTATTCAGGCCGCTTTGGACAACGGCGCGCCGGGGGCGAAGCTGGCTGGCGCCGGCGACGGCGGTACGATCATTGCGCTGCATCCAGACCCGGAGTATCTCGGCAGTCAATTGAAAAGTGCGGGAGCCACCCGCATTCTCTTCCCCCGTCCCGTCGCAGGCGCCCGCCTCGACTCCTCCGCAGGCGCAGATGAATCTGCCGTCGCGAGCACGTATGCGGGGAACGTCGAGTAAGCGCGCGGATCAACGACCCCATGTAAAGTCCCAAGTCGGGGATGGGGCTTGCGCGGACGTCCAGCCCAAGGCACCAGCCAGGCCGGCAAGCAGATCATCCTTTCTTCTTGGAAGACTCCCGTAGCGCGGTGCAAAAGAGTTTTCGGCGTGGAGGGGCTGTCGCCTGCCCATGCTCGCTACGGCGGAGAAGTGCGCGGCTATCTGGCCCACTCTCACCGGTCTTGGTGAGCCTGCACATGGTTCCTGCACGTAGTTGAAACCGGGAGAGCAAGGATTCCCCCAGCCCGGCCATTTCCCTAACGAAAAGGAGCCCGTCTCCCCTGCCGGCGCCGGCTGCGTAAAGATGCCTTTGAGGGGCGAGGTGAACTTGCACCGGCGGCCGCCGCTCGCAAAGGGTTCTCTCATTTTCCCGCAGGTTCCCCGGTTGGGCTGGAGGACGTGGACGGACAGCGTGGACGACCTTGAACTCCCCAATGTGGGGCAGCGTGAATGCGCTGCTTCCTTGCGCTGTGATGCAATCGTGGCTATAGACCGCATTGCCGCGACCGGCCCTGTCACAATGAGCCAGCAACAGTCTGGCAATCTCCCGCCAGTCTTGGTAGGTTAATGTTGTGCGGAGGCCTGAATTCAGTTGCGGTTCGCAGGAGCGATCACCCCATTGGGTTTGGAGCTATTGTTGCTGGAGCAGTGCCGTCCCAAGTCGTCGCAGCAGCAGTGGGGGAGGAAGCGCTCAATCCCACATTTCAATGCTCAGGCGATTACGACATACCTCATTAATCACGATTGAAAAGAGTCTACAAAACGACAGCCACCCTTGACCGACCTTCAAAGCGACCGCGAATCGAGCGGCAAGACACTGTGTCAGAAGCCGCGCGCAAGGTCCTCCGCATTCACTTCAGCCGCATGCTGAAGCATGAAGCAGGGACGATTGACGGCAGTGACGTCGCAGAATTGCACGACATGCGCGTTGCCGTGCGGCGGATGCGCGCGGCTGTGCGCTTGTTTCGTCCCTACGTCCCGAAGAAGCAGGCTGCTTACCTACGCAAGGACTTGCGTCGCCTTGGACGCGCCCTGGGGCCGGCACGCGACTACGACGTCATGCTTGCCAACTTGGAGGTTTACAGAGCGGACTTGCCGGCGCAAGAGAAGGAAGCGATCGGTCTTGTAGTGCAACGGTGGCAAAAGCAGCGCGCGCGGGCACGGAAGGCCATGCTCGCATACCTGGCAAGTAAACGCTATGGGTTGCTGAAGCAAAGGGTACGCGCTTTCCTGGATGGCGATCCCCCAGCGGCTGCGCGAACCGTAGACGGCAACGAAGTGTTGCCTGCGGCAACTCCTTTTCAAGAACCCCTTGTTGAAAGTGAAATCCCGAGCCTACTCGCCAGCCGCTATGAAAAGCTTCTCGCCTACGGCCCTTCGCTGCACGGGGCATCGGTAGCGACGCTGCATGCGCTGCGCATCGACTGTAAACGCCTGCGGTATGCCCTGGAGTTTTTTCGCGAATCCCTTCCCCCTCAGGCGGCAGCCGCCATCGAAGACATCAGGCGGGCCCAAGACCACCTTGGCGTCATTCAGGACGCCTACGTGGCCGGGAGAGTCCTGCGCAAGCTCCTGGAGAAATGGCAGCACGCGCATGACGATGTGCGTTACCCAGCTGCGGCGAGGGAAGCGCTCTGTGGCTACTTGGCACACTGCGACGACCGGGTGCGAACGAACGCCCATGCGTTCCCGGCTATCTGGGAGAATCTAACCGGGCTCGAGTTCCGTCAACGCCTGCACGTGATCGCGACCACGTTACCCTGAGGCTACTTCTGTGAGTCTGACGGACACGAGGAACTGGGCTTAGACGGTGAAGACTTCCCCTCACCCCGGTCCTCTCCCCAGGGAGAGGGAGTCTCTTCGCCTGCGGGCTTTGGTTGTGAAAGGTTCCCCTAAGGCCGGGTGGCGGCGGGGCACGTGGAAGTTTGACGAGGAGCATACATGACCGGAGAACGCGTGGCCGTCATTGATATTGGCTCCAATTCAGCGCGCTTGGCGCTGTTGGAAGTGTATGAAGACCGCGCGTTCAAGCTCGTAGATGAGTTGCGCGAAACGCTGCGGTTGGGCGAACAGCTCGATGCAGACGGCTACCTTACTGCGGAAGCAGTGCAGCGCACGTTGGAAATCTCGCGCGTCTTAGCCCGCTTCTGCACGGCTCATCGTGTCACGCACGTCATTGGAGTTGCTACCAGCGCCCTGCGGCGCGCCCGCAACGGACCGGAAATCGTTGACCGCATCCAAGCTGAGACCGGACTGCGCGTCAACATCATTTCCGGCGACCATGAGGCGCACTTTGATTACGTGGCGGCGGTCAACAGCTCCGCGGCGGCGGATAGCGTGGTTGTCGACGTGGGCGGTGGCAGCGCACAAATAGTACGCGCCCGCGCCCGCGCCGCCACGCACAAAACGAGCTTGCCGCTTGGCGCCATCACGCTTACCACCGCATTTCTGAATCGTGAAAAGCCGACAAACAAGCAACTCCGCGCCTTGGAGAAACACGTCGGGATCAATCTCCGGGCAATCTCTTGGCTCCACGGGCAAGGTGACGACACGGCGCACTCGTCCAATGGCGACGCTGCAGACGCGCGTACCCCGCGCCGGGCCGCCGCGCTCTCACGGAACGGCCGGCCGGTCTTAATCGGCATCGGCGGCACGGTGCGCAACTTGGCCAAGATCTATCGGCGGCAGACAGGGTATCCGCTCGACCTCCTGCACGGCATGATTCTCCCAATCGGCGCCGTAGAAGAGATCTACGGCATGCTCCGCAAGCTCAACCTCGAGGATCGGCGCAAAGTCCCGGGCCTCTCCGCCAAGCGGGCGGACATCATTGTCGCGGGCGCGGCGGTAGTGTGCGGTCTTGCCAAGGAAATCGGCGCTGCTGCGCTCGTCATTAGCGGTAGAGGCTTGCGAGAAGGCTTGTTTCTGAATCACGTCCTGGGCGGTGACTTAGTGGAGCCGCGCGTGCCCGATCCGGCGCTCTTTGCCACAGTCAATCTCATGCGGTACTACAACGTTGATGAAACGCACGCGAACCACGTGGCGGACCTTGCGCTCTCCCTCTTCGATCAGCTTGCGCCTGTCCATCGCTTGGATGGAAGCACGCGTAGGTTGCTGAAAATCGCGGCGCTCCTCCATGACGTGGGGGTCGCCGTGAACTACTATAGCCACGACGAGCACGGCTTCTACTTGCTCACGCGCACGGGCATCGATGGGTTGACCCACCGCGAATTGCTGATCGTTGCTTGCCTTGTGGCCGTGCATAACGGTAACGTGGGCCCGCTAAAGCGCTGGCCGGAGTACCGCTCGTTGCTAAAGAAGCACGACGTGGCTGCTGTGACAAAGCTCGGCGCAATCCTGCAACTGAGTGAGGCGCTGGATCGGAGCGAGTCGCGACTGGTTGAGGCTGCCGCGTGCAAGATTTCGAATGACCGCCGCAAGATTGTGCTGCGGCTTACGGCAGACCCGGACGCTGTGTGTGAAGTCCGTGAGACACAGGCAATGCTAAATGACATTGCAGCCGCATTTGGGGTACACTTTATACTTGAAGTCTCGCCATCAGGTTTAAGACCTGAGGAGACCGAGGCTCTGTTGTAAGAAATCGTCCCAGTATCCTGATTCTATGCCCCAACCCATACTTGATTTGCACATGTGTCATCTGCAGCAATCCAGCAAAGGGAGATACCAAAAGTGGCACTAAAGAAAATCCGTGGCTTAGGCCTCAACAAGCAGTACCCCGGCCGCTTAATTGTCGTGGAGGGATGCGACGGCTCCGGCAAGAGCACCCAACTCCACCTCTTGCGCGTTTGGCTGCAGTCACAGGGGTACCCGGTCGTCTTTACCGAGTGGAATTCGTCGGCAATCGTCAAGCAGGCGACGCGGCGGGCGAAGCGGAAGGAATTGCTCACGCCCACCACGTTTAGCCTCATCCACGCCTGTGACTTTGCCGATCGCTACGAGAAAGTCATCCTCCCGCCCCTCCACGCCGGGTGCATCGTGCTGGCCGACCGGTACGTCTACACCGCGTATGCGCGGGACGTGGCGCGCGGCTGTGATCTGCAATGGGTGCGCAACACCTACCGCTTTGCCGTGCAGCCGACCATCGCCTTCTACTTCCATGCGCCGTTGGAGGTCTCGATTTCGCGCATCCTCTTCGGCCGTCCGTCGTTGAAATACTATGAAGCCGGCATGGACACCGGCCTCTCCCTGGATCCGGTGGAGAGCTTCAAGCTGTTCCAGGGCAGAATCAAAGAACAATACGACAAAATGGCGCGCAGTGAGCAATTCGAGGTCATAGATGCCACGCGTTCCATTCATGAGACCTGGGGAGAGGTGCAAAAAGTGGTGCAAGATAGACTGGCGGACTACGAGCCGCCCAAGAAGAACTAAGTGACTCGTGTGGAGCAGCCGCTGCTTAGCACATCTCGGTGGGTGGCAGGTTCGCGCGTTGCTGCCGCTTGAACCGGAACGGCCCGCAACAACGCCGCGAGGCCGGACATACGACTAGCAATAATCAAGGGGATGAGGAAATTTCAACCACAATTCCAGCCCGCGCACGCTTCTATGGTTGCGGCTTGCCCTTGCTTGAGGATCTCGAACTCGGCGGCCCTCTCATCGTCATCGAGGGTTCAGACTGTTCCGGGCGCTCTACGCAAGCGGAGATGCTCAAAGAGTGGCTCGAGTCTCAGGGACACGCCGTAATGGAAATGGGTATTCGACGTTCAGACCTGCTGTCTAAGGCCATTTCCTCGGCAAAGCAGGGCAACCTGCTGGGCAAGACCACGCTGAGCTTACTCTATGCCACCGACCTTGCCGATCAGTTGGAGAACCGCATCGTGCCCGCAATGCAAGCCGGCTTCGTAGTGCTCGCCGACCGCTATATCTACACGCTTATGGCGCGGGACCTGGCGCGCGGCGCCGACCTAAAGTGGTTGAAAAGTCTCTTCGGCATCGCGCTCGAACCGGACTTGATCATCTATCTCGATGCGGAGCCGGAAGTACTCTTCTACCGCACGCTGGCGAAGTATGGCGAGCTCAATTACTGGGAGTCCGGGATGGACTTGCAGATGGGCAGCAGCATGTTCGAGAGCTTCCTCAAGTACCAAGCGTCGCTGCGCAAGAACTTTCACCGGCTCGCCAAAGAATACGGCTTCAGAATGGTAGATGCCACGCCCGGCCCGAAGAAGATTCACCGGGAGGTCAGTGGGATTGTCTCCGAGTACTTGGAGAATCTGGTGCAGCAGCCGCCGCGTACCGCTCAAACTGAGGTGCAAAGCGTAAGCACCGCTAACCGGCGAGTTCGCGTAGAAGAAGGCTAGCCCGCTCCTCGATTTGGTCGCGAATCTTCCGCACCACGGCCGGCGGCTGCCCGCTGGGATCGGGAAGCCCCCAGTCTTCTATGGGCGTATGCACTACCGGGCACGACTCCTCGATGTCGCAGCCCATGGTGATGACCCGATCCGCCCAGTCCGCTAGTTCCTGCGTCAAAAGCTTGGGCGCGTGCGCAGCGAGGCTGATGCCGCGCTCTGCCATTACCTCCACGGCAAGAGGATTCACCCGCTCGCCCGGTTCCGTGCCCGCAGAACGCGCTTCCACGCTGCCGTCAGCAAGGTGACGGAGAAACGCCTCCGCCATCTGACTGCGACCGGCATTGTGTACACAGACAAATAACACGCGTGTCACTTCAGGCATCTCCTTTAGCGCGGACTGAGCGGGTTTCCAGGCTGCGACCGTGTGTCAGATGCGGCGCGTGAGATTTACCGTCTCAAGACGCCCCGTCTCTTGGCGCTGCTCGATCTCCCTTTCCGCTTCTCCCAGGCAGTAGACCTTACTGTTTCGAGAGGTTGAGGTCCAGCATCTTGCCGGTGACCAAGTAGATCACGCGCTCAGCGATATTCGTTGCGCGGTCTGCCGTGCGCTCCAGGTCGTGGGTTACCCAGAGCAAGTACGTGGCGCGTTGGATGCTCCGTGGGTCTTTGATCATAAACAGGAGCAGTTCGTTGTAGATTTGCTCGTGGAGCGCATCGACCTCATCGTCGGCGTCGCACACCCTTTTGGCCAGGTCCACGTCCCGGGTCACGAGCGCGTCGATGCTCTGGCGGAGCATGTTGATGGACATCTCCGCCATGCGCGGGATGTCGATGAGGGGTTTGAGCGGCGGCTCGTCGCCCATCATGAGGCTGATCTTGCCGATTCCTTCCGCATAGTCGCCCATGCGCTCTAGCTCCACCGCTATGTGGAGCAAAGCAATGACCCAGCGCAAGTCGCGCGCCGCGGGTTGCTGGGTGGCGAGCAGATCGACGCAGCGCTCTTCGATGGCAAAGCGTTTCTCGTCGATCACGTCGTCGAACGCCACCACGGCTTGCGATGCCTCCAGGTCACGCTCCCGCAAGGCTTCGATTGCGTGCGTGATGGCCTTCTCCACCATGCTTGCAAGGGCGAGAATGTCATCCTGAATCTCGTCCAGTTGACTCTCGACATTCGTGCGTATCATGGCGGCGCCCCTTTCCACGGTTGCTCGCAAGTCTCTTGAAAACTGGGCCTCGTCTCTCACGCGAGCGGGTCTTTCTCTGTTCTGTTCGGCACGTGTACAGCCGGTGTCCACTAAGACAAGAGTACCAAGAACATTGGGTACTTTTGTTGCTACACCTCATCCAAGCCTGTTGTCGGTTGATCGGTGAATCCCCTATCCTCAGAGCTTCTCAAGATCATCATACAATCTTGACACGCCTTTTGCACATCCTGCAATGACGCAGGCCGCACGCTGTCGGCGTTTACACGTGGCTCGAGATGTACTCGATCGGCTCAACGTGGTCCCAGGACGCCTGGCCGGCTACCGCATTGCAGAGCGGACAGCGCCAGTAGCAGGTTTCCCGCAGAATCGTCGCGGGATGCTCGATGAAGTGGTCCCTGACGCGGTCCCGGGTGAGATTCACTTCTGTTTCGCAATGCGGACACAGCCACGTCCGCTGTTCGTCCCGCAGAATTGTGCGCAGGCTTTCATCTTCAAGCCGGGCCGGCTCCGTAAGTGCTCCCTTTGCCATGGGGCATGCTTCCATTCTCTCTACTGCTCCGTGCGCCACACGCGCACGTTTCTTTATGGCTCATTGCTTCACTGTCGAGCATAACGCCGGGGCATGTACAGTGCGTTAGCGCAGAGTGAACAGCGTGTGAACGTGGGGGAGTGCGCAGATCCTGGCACGTCGCCGCGAAGAATCTTATGTAGGGGCACGACATGTCGTGCCCCTACGCAACCGAATTGACCACGCGTTCACGTGGTGCTCTGCTCGGTCACGGCGGGGAGGACCACCGTAAAGGTCGTGCCCTGTCCTTCCACGCTCTCCGCGTGGATTTCGCCGCCGTGGGCTTGCACGATGTGCTTGACGATGGCCAGCCCCAGACCGAATCCCTCGCTTTGGCGCGAGCGGTCCACTTTGTAGAAGCGCTCGAAGATATGGGGCAGGTGCTTGCGGGGAATGCCGACGCCAGTATCGGCCACGCGCAGGCAGACTGTGCCATTCTCCTGTTGGGCAGAGAGAGAGATGCGGCCGTCCTCGGGGGTAAACGCAACTGCATTATTCAGCAGATTGTCCAACACTTGACGCAGCTTCTCTTCGTCGCCGCGGACGCGGGGCAGTTGTTGCGGGAGTGTGACGTCGAGTACAATCTTGCGCTTTTCCGATCGCTCCCGATGTTCTTCATCCAGCTCGGCAATCAGTGGTTGCAAGTCGAGCGGCACGAGTTGCAGACTCGCCTGTTCGCTTTCCAGACGCGAGAGCTCCATCAGTTCATTTACCATGGCGGTCATGCGATCTATCTCACTATTGATGCGGCGTAGGAAGTCTTTCGCCCGCTTCTTTTCCTTGAGAGCGCCGCTCGCCAGGGATTCAGCCAGAATCTTTACCGCTGCCAGCGGCCCGCGCAACTCATGCGAAACATTGCTTACAAACTCTTTGCGGGTGGTCTCTACTTGGCGAATGCGCGTTAGGTCGTGCATCGTCAGCAATACACTGGAATTGCCGTGCTCCTCCAAGGGCGTGGTAATGACGCTCAGGTAGCGGCGCCATTGTGGGATTTCCACTTCCCCATGCTGGACCTCACGCCGCTCCGTGCAGCGGGCGACGAGCTGCTGCAGGTTGTGGTCGCGGATGATTTCGGTGAAGCGCCGGCCCGGCATGTCGCCATCCGCAAGGTTGAGAATCTCTTCCGCCGCGGGGTTTACCAGCACAATTGTGCCGTTGCCGTCGATGACGACGACACCGTCGGCCATCGTGTTGAGCACTGCCGTCAGCTTGCCTCGTTCCACGGAATAGTCGCGCACCAGGTCGCGTAGAGACATCGCCATGCGGTTGAATGCCTGGGCAAGCTCCTGGGTCTCGTCGCTCCCTTGGGCCTGCACGCGATAGTCGAAATCACCGGCAGTGATTTGGCGGGCACCCTCGGCAAGCGCGCCGATAGAACGAGACGTGCGCGACGCGACGCTGAAACCTAAGAGCACCGCGAGGGCTGCACCCGTCAGGCCTATCAGCGCGATGATGCTCATGCTGCGGTTGATATCCGCTTGTGCCTGCGCCATCGGCAAGGCAACCCGCGCCACGCCGAGGGTCTCATCCCCGGCGATAACGGGGACCGCTACGTGGATAAGTTCCTCACCCGCCGTAGCGTTGCGCCGCCTGCTGACGCCCAATCCGGCACTTAATGCACGCTCAACCTCCGGCAAATCGGCCTGATTCGCCATCTGTGCCGGGTCTCCCCAACTATCTGCGAGCGTGGTGCCGTCAAGGGCGATAAGGGTAACGCGAGCGGAAATGTCGTCACCCATGCGCTCGCTTGCCGCCTGGAGCGCGCCGGTGTCCGATTCGGCGAGAAAGAAGGGAGCGCTGGCTTCGGCAATCAAGCGCGCCTCGTGCTGCAAACGCGTCTCGAGGTTTGTTTCGTGAGCGCTACGGATGAATGTGACGAGATAGAAGCTGGCTACACCCAGCGTGAGAACGATCAACCCGGTGTAGACAAGCGTGATGCGCCATTGCAGAGATCGTGGAAACCTCATCCTTCAAACCGGTAGCCAACGCCACGGACGGTGACGATGCGGGTGGGTTCACTGGGGTCTGTTTCAATTTTTTCCCGCAGCCGCCGCACGTGTACGTCTACAGTGCGATTGTCGCCGACCCAATCGAAGCCCCATATGCGCTCGAGAATCTGGTCCCGCGTAAAGACCCGGTTGTGGCTGGACATGAGGAGCGCCAGCAGACTGAATTCCTTGGGCTTGAGCGCGAGAGTTTTTTCGCCAAGACTTGCGGAGTGACTGGAGACGTTTAACTGAAGGTCGCCGGCATTAAGCACGGTTGCCGGATCGGCGACAGGAAGACCGTCACCAGGCGACCGCGTGCGACGGCGCACCGCGCGAATGCGGGCCAGCAACTCCCGCGTGCTAAAGGGCTTAACGACGTAATCATCCGCTCCCAATTCGAGGCCGACGACGCGATCTACCTCTTCACCCTTGGCCGTAAGGATAATTATCGGCGCCGTGGTCTCCTGCCGCATGATGCGGCATACTTCCAAGCCGTCAAGCACCGGCAGCATGATGTCGAGGATGATGAGATCCGGCTCGACTTCCCGCGCCAGGTTCAGCCCTTCCTCGCCATCCATCGCGCTATGCACGACGTAACCGTCCTGCTCCAGGCGGTAACGCAACGCCTCCTGCAGATTGTCGTCGTCTTCAATAATGAGCACTCTTTCGCGTGGCAATTGTCTCTCCTCGGCCGTCACGCGTCCTCGATGCGCAGCACTTTGTTGCCGTTCTCTTGGGTACTCGCGCCCACTTCGCCTCTATTATGTCACACGTAAGATAGGCCGGGCAGGCGTGCTGCAATGTGAGAGTTACTTCGACATCTGGGAGTGGCAGCCGACGACCAACACGACCTATCTCCTCGCACGCTCGCCTCTCTGAGAAGCCTGTACTCGATGTTGGCAGGCGGTAGCCGTTGCATAGCGCGCGGCCAATGCTCGTTTGTCGCCCGCCGCGCGATCTTCTCAGCCGGAGGAAACCCCCGTATCGGAGGATCGGGCCAGGCCTTGCGTATCTCTGCTCAGAAGCTGGGAAGGGGTTGCACCGGTTTTAATCTCCGCTCACCCAGACCCTCTCCACAGGGAGAAGGAGTTTGCATTGCGACAGGTTTGGGTATTTCATCGCTCTGGAAGCCCGCGCATGCCCTGTGCCTCAATGCGTGGGTATCCGAAGGGGTTGCGTCATAGGGTAGTTGTTGAAACTACCCTATGACGAGGGGCAAGGCCAACGCAAAGGTGGGCCTCAGGTGGCATCTCCAATACTACGTCTGCCATGTTAGGAGCACGTTACCCAACTATGAATAGAAGGTTTAAACCTGGGAAGATTCCGGCGCCCATCGCTTGTAGCTGGAGGATGAGCGTCAGGGCTGGCCTGCCATTCGCCATTCCGGCGGAAGCCGGAGTTCAGAGATGCAAAGAAGGTGGATTCTGGCCCCGTACGTGATACGGAATCGACTTTCCGCCTGAGCGACAGAACCGGGTGTTCTCTACGACTCAAAACGTTCGCCTACGTCCGCGTCGCCAAGTGGTATCTAACGCCCAAAACTATCGACGTGGCCATAGAATTCAGCGCGGCGACCGCAGATATATGCTACAAGCTGCAGGCCGCCAACAAGAATTGGAAGAATAATCCCGGGGCTTGTGCGCCAGCGCATACGGGAGGGACTAGCTCGGAAGCCATGGCTCTGTCCATATTCCCGCATTGTGCTTGTCCCGTAAGTGGTACGGAGCCGGAGTCTCGGGTGCAGTAAGAGTGGAATTCTGCTGGCGCCGGAAGGATTGAATTGACAGGCTTCTGCTTTCCCGGGCAGTTCGTGGATCGACGAATCCGTCAACGAATTGGTCAACGCGGACACTTCCGAGCGCGGCGAGATTTCTAGAGTGCCTGTTCGACTTGTACTGTCACCGCGCGCCTCAGAATGGATAGGTCGAGGAACCGCTTTGGGCGTGAGTGTGCGGTGCTTTGCCTATCAGCACGATCATACTTGCACAAGATAGTCTTAAGATACTAGTTCTTACGTAATTGCCTCTTGCCTGTAAGTTGGAGTCTATCTACATTAAGTAGTATCCATGATCATATCTGTACATTGTAGTCTAAAGCTACTAGTTATTAGGTAGATGTGGATTGACAGCAATCTGGAGTCCGTCTACAATTAGCAATACCGATGAAGGATGTGCATAGTTGTGAGCGAATCGCTACCTACAACGCCTGACTATACGATGGGCTTTAGTGAAGAGATGCTCGAGTCTCTTCGGCGCTACAACGTGGAAGCCAGCGCCAAGCACCTACTCCCGTATCTCCGGCCCGGTCTGCGTGTACTCGACTTCGGTTGCGGGCCGGGTACCATATCGGTGGGTCTGGCCAAGGCCGTCGACCCCGGTGAACTGCATGGCGTCGATATGGAAGAGTCGCAGGTCGAACTGGCGCGCTCTGTCGTCGCGCTCTATGGACAGGATAATGCCGAATTCCATGTTGGCGACGTGGCCAATATGCACTTTGAGGACGGCTACTTTGACGTGGCCCACTGCCATAACGTGCTCATGCACGTGCCGGATACGCAAGCAGTGTTGGGGGAGGTGAAACGTGTCTTGAAGCCCGGCGGTATCATTTCCTGCCGTGAGATGATATGCGAGTCAAGTTTCACGCATCCCGACTTCGGCGTAATCAGAAATGCGTGGGAAATGTTTGCAGATCTGATCGAGGCTGACGACGGCCATCCACAGATTGGGAAGGCCCTGAAGGACCACGTCCTGAAGGCCGGGTTTGCGAACCCCCGCATAACCGCTACCACCGATGTCTACGGCACGCCCAAGGATGTCGCGTTCATCCACGCCTTTGCCAACCAGTGGTTCTTGTCGCCCGAAATCACGGAAGCGGCCATCAAGTACGGGGCGGCCACGCAGGAACTTTGCGATGAGATTCGCGTCGCTTACGACAAGTGGAAGGATGCGCCCGGGGCGATTTGCGGTGTCGCATTTGGCGAGGTCGTAGCCGGTAAGCCGTAATCCTACACCATGCCACCGGCCCATCCCTCCCCAAGGAGACCTTTGCACAATCCACGCCGGCGCGGAAAAGTCCCCTCTCCCGCCGGGAGAGGGTTAGGGTGAGGGGGAGATTCCCGCAATCCGGGAGCTTTTTCCCGCTATTGCACACTTGTGTATCGGTCTTGCTGGTAAAGAGGATGGGGTAAGCAGAGAAATCCCCTCCCCCGGCCCTCTCCCCTGTACAGACTGGGCTGATAGGTAACAGGTGTTCGGGTTGATAGGTTACACATTTTGTTCTCTGAGGTCTATGGATTTTATGCGTTGTATTGAGAAGTATACATTCCAAACGCCGTCGGTTGGGGTGGGTCTAAGGGCGACCTGTTGGTGGGTGAAGGCCCTGCCCACACGGAGCCGTCT
>JAPOQA010000037.1 GCA_026710945.1 Chloroflexota bacterium | reverse complement strand
GCGGTGGTAAAAGTGGCGGGTGTGGCCAACCGCGTACACTCCGGTCCGGCGCGAGTCTTCGAGATCGAGGACGACGCCTTCCAGGCTGTGGTGAAAGGACGCATCAACCCGGGCGACGTGATCGTCATCCGCAACGAGGGGCCGAAAGGCGGGCCGGGCATGCGCGAAATGCTGGCCGTGACGGGTGCGGTCTTCGGGCGCGGTCTCGGCGATTCCGTGGGCCTCATCACCGACGGGCGCTTTTCCGGCGCGACCCACGGCATGATGGTGGGCCACGTAGCGCCGGAAGCGGCCATGGGCGGCCCCATCGGTTTGATCAAGGAGGGCGACCAGATCACCATCGACGGCGACAACCAGGAACTGACGCTGCACGTGGACGAAGCCGAACTCGAGGAACGCCGCAAGCACTGGCAACCGCTGGAACCCCGCTACACAAGAGGCGTGCTGGCAAAGTACGCCAAGCTGGTCACCTCCGCGGCGAGGGGCGCGGTGTGCGAATAGCCCGAACCAGATGTAGACTTCCCCGTGACGCTAAACCATCTGCGTAAGGGTACCTCTCGTGGGTACCCGGTTCGCTCTCAGCACATCAGGCATATCGGAATCCGAAATCTTGCTCAACGTGGGCCAACGCGACAGTGTGCGGCATAGAAAGGATTGGTAATGGCAATAGCAGACCACATTGATCTTCGGGATCTGCCTGAGTCGGCGCAACAGGAGGTGTACGACTTCTACTTGTTTGTGCGGCAGCGTGTCCTGGCAGAGCAGGCAATTGCTGTAGCAAGCGAAGGCGCTCTGCTTAGCGAGGAGGCACTGGCTGAAGATTGGGATCGGCCGGAGGAAGACCAAGCGTGGCAAGCGTTTCAGCAATGAGGCCTTGTTCTCCGCATAGGAACGGCTCATTCTCCAGCCAAAGGGACGCAATTTTCCCAGAGATCTAAGTGAAGATTCTGTACAAGACGTAAGTTTGGGATGCGGTCCGCCGCGAGACTGGTACTGTACAGCTACAATGCGTGAAGACATGACCGCTAAAGCCAAATAAACTGACCACGATATTGGTACAGAGGAATTCCGCATCCGGCTAGACCGACGGCTGACGATCTTGACAATCCAGTTTGCCGCGCTCCAAGTCTTGCAGGGCGTGGTGATCGTGGCTTTGGTAACGCTCTTGCGTAGCGCGGGGGCTTGTCCCCCGCCTCCCCGTTTCGGGGCATAGGGACATGTATGGCGCATGAAGCAATCATCCGCCCAGGCAAGGCAATTGGTTGGTGTAAGAGGTGAATACCTGCGACCCCGTTTATCACGCAGATCTGCGCACGGAATTATAGGCGCTAGAGTTACGCTTGCACGCCGAACTTGATCAGCGTCTCAACCGCCAGACCATGCAGTTGGCAATGCTCTTCGTTGCGGCGCTCGGGGTCGCGGTGGCGATCCTGAAGTGGATTCCGTAAGCGCGCATTACCCGCTTAGCTCAGTTTTCCTAATCTGATCGGCGCAGGTTGCAAACCTGCGCTACCGTCTCCCCGCCGAAATGGACTGACCTCTTTGCCCTGATAGGGCCACGGTATCGTCTGATCCCTCTGCAATTATTCCTGTGCCCGAAGAGTGCATTGAACTGCACGCATGCATCTACGAACGGAGAGTGCGCTTCCTCGACGTCTATCAGAAGAAATTTACCCATACCGCGCTTGCTCACTTGTGAGGCTGCTGATCTCATTGACCAAGCGTTAGGCGCTTGCGCACCCGTATCTCTCTATGAGGCTATTGTGGGCTTGCACCTCGTGAACGCGGTGGGTTGAACCCCCGTAGGCCGAGGTCGATTGGTGCGGTCGTGCTCTCACCCCACGCAACCCGGTTTTGCGCAAGGATAATCGCGTGTCATTGGCTCGCTGTGTATGTTTAGATGGGGGGCATGATTCGCAATGATGATTGCGTGGGGACAGAAAGCCTAGCACAGTCTAAGTATCTGCTCATAGCTGAACCCATCCTGGTACTGGCATACCAATGCTGTTCATTGGAGAACAACAGTTTAATTCACGGTGTGGCATAGAGAAAGCTGGGACAGTCGATTGTAGAGCTCTATAGGCCCACTATCTGCTTGAAGAAACGTATTGGTATTATCAACGAACTGCTTTAGTGCTTCGTATACACTCTCCGGGTGCCGAGGTGCTTCCCCAGGGCTGACAAAAATACCCAATAGAGTGAATGCCGCGCTGGAAATCATATAGTTAGTTAGCGTCTCTAGGCGGGCGGTGCGCTGCGTTGGGGCGTTGGAAATCTGCCACAATCTATACTCCATTTCCCACCGAAGCGCCCTCAGCTTCTTCCCGCCCTCTTCTACCAAATCGGAGTTTCGGGGGTTTTGTGAGGCCGCTGTCATTGCTTGTAGAAAGAGCACGTAGTGCGGGTCAATATACCCCATATACGAATGCCAAGCAGCCAAGTACTCCACCTCATTATTGGTCAAGCATCCGCCAACCGTCGCGGGTGTGGGCGCGGGTGGAAGCGGGGTTGAAACGGGCGTTGGAGTCGGCGGTGGCGGCGCGGCGAATTGTGCGCAAGACTGCCGGTAGAAGGGGATGCCACGCACCCAACCGGCGAGAGTGCCGTTTATCGTGCGTTGCAAGTTTCGGTTTAGGAAGGCTTCTTGCGAATTCGGGTTCGGCTTGCCTTCGTCTCCGTAGAACTCATGCCAAACGGCGGCTCGCGCGTGATAGGCGAGTTGTATCAAGTCTAAGCACGCGGCCACTGAAGATGGATCGCCTTCAAGCGTGAGCGAAATGCTTTGGGTCATGCTCCCCGCCAGCCACGCGGCCAGTGTTTCCACGCTTTCGACGCGATGAGACATTCCGATGGCAATGCGGTTTTCCTGGAGGTCTAGGCCGATAGCGAACGGGACTTCGGGAATGTCGGGTAGGGCCTGAAATAGTGCGTCATCAAAAGCAACCCGTCCTCCTGAATCCAAGAACCACGCAGCAACGGTATCCCCTACCTCCGTAGACCGTAGCTCCTCCAAAGCCGCCGCGATTGTGTTGGCATCGGCAAGCACGTGGAAGTTGGCTGTGACTTGACCCGGCGGCGTCTCGGCGACTAACTTCCAATCATTGTCATCCAACCGGAATGTGGCTACAACCTCTTTCGTAGGGCAGCAATTCGGGTCGTTGGGACCGAGTTGTTTTGTTTGCAGTGTCACGATCCCGTCTGCGATTGTGACCGAGTCAATCCCAATGTTGTGTCCCAAGAAGGCGGAGGCAACGTGCCGCGGCACGCCGTTTTCATTGAGGACAGCAGCGAGGTAGCGGTGCGCGGCGTTGCCGTCCACCAGCAGAAGTACTACTGCCCCATCATCTACGCCGTTGCCATTGAGGTCACCAAAGGCAATCGGGTCCTGCGCGCCAATGCGGTCTCTCTGTAGTGATCCGAAAGCAGGAAATCCGGCTGCGTATTCGGCAGTGCGCAACGCGTCGCGGGTGAGCGCGGGCACTGTCGCCGATGCCGTAGGTGTGACATTGTTGGTCGCTTGGTCTTGGCGCGCACCATCTTGGCGCCGCTGGGAGCCACTGACCTGAGTGCCGTAGCCTTCGGCGCAAGCGGTGGCTGCAAGACAAAGCACTAGGAAGGCGGCCAGGATTAACGTTAGGGGTGGCTTCTTCAACCGGCTATTCAACGGTCACCACTTGGCCAGTCTCTGAGGACGCGTACGCAGCGAATACGGTGTGCATCACCTTTTCCGCCTCGTCGGCGCCGAGGAAGGGTTGGCCGCCGGTTTGGACGGCCCAGACGAAGTTGTCGATCACGGCGCCAAAGTGCGCTTGCGAACCCTCGGGCATTCGGTAGCGGCGCTCGACGTAGCCTGGCGTTGCGCCGAAGAGCACGGCGTCTTGTTCCAACTCTTCAGCGACCAGGGTACCGTGCGTGCCGGTTACCTCCAGCCAGATATCGCTGTGGTGCAGATTCCCCGGCACGTGCGCCCGCCCCACGCAGACTGAGGCGAGAATCCCATTCTCCATTTCCAGGTTGAGCAGCGCCATGTCCTCGATATCGAGCTCGCGATGGGGGCGGTTGTAGTACGCGCCCTTGACGCAGTGGACCGCGGTTGGGGCCAGGCCCGTCACGTTCAGGATGGCCGAGAGGGGATAGAGGCCGAAATTCAGGAGTTCGCCGCCGCCGTTGACCACCGGATCGAAGAAGGCCCGCTCTTCCTCGTCCCATTTCTCGCCGTTGCCGTACGTGGCGAGGAAGTGGGCGTTGATGTTAACGATGGTCCCAATGTCTCCCGCCGCCACGGCGTCACGCGCTCGTTGCAGCGAGGGGTGGCCGATGCGGGCAATCCAGGCAAACGTGCGCGTGGTTGTGCGCGCCGCCGCGATGAGCGCGTCGCACTGGTCTAGAGTGATGCCGATGGGCTTATCCACCAGCACGTGTTTTTCGGCCGCGAGCGCGCGGAGCGCGAGCGGTGTGTGCCGGGCGTATTCCGGCGCGACGCACACGGCATCCACGTCGTCACGAGCGAGGAAGGCGTCGAGGTCGGTCGTGTATGCCAAGCCGTGTTCGTCCGCGATGGCGCGGTTCAGGTCGTGGTATTCTGCCGGTAGATCGGCATCGTCCCCCATACCGACCAGCGTTACGCTTGGATGCTGCGCGAAGACCCTGGCATAGTCGTCCTGATGGCGCACGCCGCTTACCAGACCGACGCGTAGTTTGTCAGCCATGTGCCACCTCCCGCAACGCCACGCGACGTCGTTCTTGGAGCGAGAGGTCAATGGCTTGGGCGAGGCACGCGGCAATGAGAGCCTGCTCTGCGCACATGAGCGGTTCGTCACGCCCGCTGCGCACGCTGAGCCAGTGGTCCAAGAGATGGGCGGCGAGCGTGTGGTCGGCCGCCTCGTCACGCTGGTGCAGCATGCCTTTCGTGCCGTACACCATCCAATCGTCGTGCACCGGACCGTCCGGAACTTGCACCCAAGTCGCCATCACTTCGGCAGACGGGAAGTGCAGATTGACGATGATAGTGATGGTGCCGTTGTATTCAGCGCGATTGGCAAACACCCAGTCCGGCGTGTCGTCTACTAAACAGGCTGCAGTAACGAGGGCAATCGTTAACGGCGCGAAGTGCGGTGCCGTGGGAGCGGGCTGCGTAAGTCTTCTGACGGCAACGTAGCGCGTCGGGCCCGTATTCTCCGGGTCGAGGGCCAGTTTCATCGCGCGCACGGCAGGCAGGGTCAGGCTCGCAGCGCCAAGGAATGGTGAGGACGAAGAACTCTGAAGTAGCTGTAGTTCGACCGGCGTCAGCGGCCCAGGGAGACATAAAGGCCGGTCCGTTGCCAGCACCCGCTCAGCAAGGGTGAGACGATCAGGCAGATTCCAGTACAGCAAGACGCTGTCGAGCGTCGGATCTGCGAGTGCATCTGCCAGCTCACAGGCTTGAATCGTGCGGGGTACACGCTGGTAGCGGTCGCGCCAGCGTGTGCTGGGGCGGAGTTCCTTTGGGAATGGGCCTACCAGCGCGACCCAGGGAAGATCTTGCACGACAATTCACCTTTCGCTGTCGGTGCCCGTGGTCTGTACTAGCTTAACACAAGATGGTGAACTGAGTTTGACGCTGTGTTCAGCAAGTGGTGGCGAACGATTAAGAGTCTCGCCAACGCTCCATACTTTCTGTAATCCAATCACAATTCGGGACGACGTGCTTGCTGGCTCTGCACCCCTATGAGGCACGGATGATCTGGCGGTTAATTGGTTTGTCCGGGAGGCATACCATGCACCCGGCGGGTAATTGGCTGTTCACTCTCGCGGTATTCGCCAAAGGGATTCTGAAGTGCTTTCGAGATTGTCCCCGCGAAAGCTGAGTGGCATAATGAAACGGGTTGGCATATCTCTTCTCACGCTTTGCCTATGACCGGCCCGGTTGAAAACGAACGTAATTGAGGCGGTCTATGCAAAGGCGAATCCGCTATTCTCCGCGGCGGGTGCGATGGCGGCGCGTTTCCCTCGGTCTGGGGCTGACTTTACTTCTCCTGTTCGCACTTCTTGGGGGTACCGCGTGGTTATTTAGTCGGGACGGTGGCTCGACAGCAGGCACATCGGAATCAGCCGGAACTAAAGCCGGGGAGAGCTCTGCTCTTAAGGATAAGATCCTTGAGGATACGCCTACGGCTGAAGAGCTTCCACTGACGGACTGGTCTGAGACAGAACCCTTTAGTGTCGTCGTTATCGGCGTAGACACGCGGGCAAATGACGTGGGCCGGGCGGACACGATCATAGTGGTTACGGTTGACCCCGTCAAGAAAGCCGCGATGCTTGTCTCTATCCCCCGCGACGTGATGGCGCTGGTGCCGGGGTATGAAAGTCGACGCATCAACGAGCTCTTCAGTATCGGCGGCGCAGAGCTTGTCATGGCATCGGCGGAGACTCTCCTGGGCGTCCCAATAGACTTTTACATTACTATCGACTTTGATGGCTTTCGCCGCATCATAGATCAGTTAGGCGGGATTGAAATTGACGTCAAGTACGACATAAATGACTATCGCTTCCCGAATGCCGACGATACCGGTTTCGATCCCTTTGTCATCAAGAGTGGGGTGCACTACATGGGTGGCGAAACGTTGCTCCGCTACGTGCGTACGCGCTTTGACGATCCGCGGGGTGACTTCGGCCGTATCGATCGGCAACAACAGGTCTTAGTGGCGCTCAAGTCGCAGTTACTTACCTTTCAAAACCTCGTGAAAGTGCCCTTTCTTCTCGATGACTTTGCTGGCATCATCGACACGAATTTTCCTGTATTCACATCGCCTCAACGCGTTTTGGACTTGGCGAGGCTTGGCGCCGAGATCCCGCGCGAACGCGTGTATAGCCGGGTCATCGATTATGAGGGAAACCTGGTACAGGACGTTACCCTCCCTTCGGGCGCAGAGGTGCTCAGGCCGAACCTCCCTGCCGTGCGCGGTATGATGGAGCATAGCATCGCCGCCATGGGTCAGCTCCAGCCGCTTGAAGGCCAGGAAGCCACTGTGCAGCAGGCTGACGTGGAACCCTAGACGGGTCTCATTGCAAAGATTTCCCGGTGCGTTAATGCCGAGTTTCACAGACCAGCCAATTAAGGAATAAAGATGTCTGATTCTTCCCCATTGCCGCCCATGATCTACGACGACGTGCTTCAACTAATCGGGCGCACGCCGCTGGTGCGTCTTAATCGTCTGCCGGGGCCTGAATCGGCAACAGTGCTCGTTAAGATCGAATCGAGAAACCCAGGCGGCAGTGTGAAGGACCGCATCGGGCTGGCCATGATCGAGGCGGCTGAGCGGGAGGGCAAGCTCAAGCCGGGAGACACGGGGGTGGAGCCGACCAGCGGCAACACGGGCATCGGCCTCGCGATCGTTTGCGCCGTGCGCGGCTACCGGCTCTTGCTCACCATGCCGGAAGACATGAGCGTGGAGCGGCGCAAGCTCCTCGCGTTGCTGGGCGCTGAACTCGTCCTCACGCCCGCCATCGAGGGCATGTCCGGAGCGGTGTACGCCGCTCAGGAACTCGTGCGTGAACACGGCTACTACATGCCGCAGCAGTTCATGAATCCGGCTAATCCCACCGTTCACCGCGAGACCACGGCGCGCGAAATCCTTCACGACACCGGAGGTAAGCTGGATGCCGTGGTGGCCATGGTGGGCACCGGCGGAACCATCACCGGCATCGGCCAAGTGATGCGCGACGAAGCGCCGCACGTGCGTGTGATTGCCGTTGAGCCCGCAAAGTCAGCCGTGTTATCCGGTGGTCGACCGGGAATCACGCGCATTCAAGGGACGGGGGCTGGTTTTGTACCGGGCATCTTGGACCGCAGCGTGCTTGCCGAGGTGCTGACAGTGGAAGATGAGGCGGCAATTGCCATGGCTGAGCGGCTTGCCAAAGAGGAAGGCATCCTGGCCGGCATTTCCGCCGGTGGCGCCGTGGTCGCCGCCCTTGCAGTCGGCCAAGAGTTGGGGCCGGACAAGACCGTGGTGACAATCATCCCGGATGCCGGCGAGCGCTACCTTTCGATGTGGGATTTAGACTAGCGCACCGATTGACGCAGGCTAGGCCGCACTTGCCGCGTGTCGCCATTCCCACGTAAGCCGGAATCCATCTACTCTTTCTAAGCGGCGATAAGGCGTCCAGGGGTTGACCACAGCCTGTAAACCTCGCATCTGCGCCGCACCCTTCAGTCCCATGACTTGGCTGCGCCGACGCGGCTTGTCGGACCATTGATCCGCATTTAGCCTATTCCGTTGGATGCAGCAGCATCTTGCCGAATTGCGCGCGGGCGGCCATGCGTTCGTGCGCCTTTCTCGCCTCCTCCAGCGGGAATACGGTATCGAGCACCGGGTTCAGGATGCCGCGGTCGGCGAGCGAGAGAACCTGCTGCAGGTCAAGGCGGTTGCCGCCCATGCTGCCGAGCAAACTAAGCTGGCGCGTGTAGAGATGGCCGATGTCCACCGTGCCGCCGCGTCCCGTCGTCGCGCCGCACGTGACAAGCCGCCCGTTGCGCGCCAGCGAGCGGATGCTCTGCTCCCAGGTTGCTTCGCCTACGTGCTCAAAGACCACATCGACGCCTCGTCCGTTCGTGATGCGCTTCACTTCATCTGCGACAACCATTTCGCTGTAGTTGATCGTCGCCTCTGCGCCCAAAGCCCGTGCGCGGTCGAGCTTTTCCTTGCTGCCGGCGGTGGCAATGATCCGCGCGCCGAGGAAGCGCGCAATCTGCACGGCGTACACGCCAACGCCGCTCCCGGCCGCTTGCACGAGCACCCACTCGCCCGGCTGGACACGTGTGCGCCGGTAGAGCATATGCCAGGAGGTGATGGCGGCCAGGGTGAGGGCCGCGGCGGCATTGTAGGAAAGAGAATCTGGAATCGGAACGGCTATCGATGCCGGCACCGTTACGTACTCCGCATAGCCGCCCTGGTTTGGGGCCGTGCCGACAATGTTGCCGTTGGCGCAGATGCTCTCTTCGCCCCGCAAGCAGAACTCACACACGCCGCAGAAGGCCCACGGTGAAACAGCAACCCGTTGGCCAACGGCGACGCTGCGCACGGCGTCACCAATTTGCACGATCTCGCCGGCAATTTCGGAGCCGGGCGTGTGCGGCGGCTCTATGCCCGGCCGCGCGCCGATGCGAAGCCAGATATCGAGATGGTTCACGCCTGAAGCGTGAATCTTTACCATGACCTCATCGGCACCGGGCTCTTGCACCGGCACGGCATCGAGTTGCAGTGTTTCAGGCCCTCCGAACGAGTGAAAGCGTACAGCGCGCATGAATGAATCTCCTCAAGCGACGTTAGACATGTCGTTCTCTGCTCTTCGGCAGGCGATGATCTTCTCTCGCGTCCAGCAATTATGGTACCGCGTGTTCAACCGGTGCGCATCTTGGTATTAGTAGATTTAGGATTATCTAGTTTGTTGCGCTGAGGTACCTGTCATTCCTGTAAGTGTTGAGTAATTCGTTGACAGAATTCTCTCCCAAATTGGCAGCGTTGACAGATCATGTCATTCCGAGCGGAGCGAGGAATCTAGGGCCCATGCAACGTGTCGCCCAATAGGCTCAACATCTTAGATTCCTCTCTTCGCTGCGCTCCGTTCGGAATGACATGATCTGTCAACACTGCCAATTTGGGAGAGAATTCTGTCAACGAATTACTCAACACTTACAGCAATGACCAATGGGTAGAGGCACGACGTGTCGTGCCCCTCGCCGAGTCCGGCCCTTCCGGTGGCGCAGGTTTGCAACCTGCGTCCGCCGGCGTGCTGACCCTTTTCGTCGATTCACGTGACAAGTGTCAGACATGAACTCGGCGCCACGCCAAGCTGGGTCCGATCACGACACGCACAAATCTGCGACCGTCATCGCTGCGACCCTGCGCCGGGTTCAGGACAGGCAAGGGCTTCGCGCAGCACGCAGCACGAACGGACTTCTCGGTCTGTGGAGTCTTGGAGATGCCGCCCTCTAAGCAAGACGATACCCCGTTGGCCAGCCATGCCTCTGAGTCGGATTCATGGGTAAATGTGGGAAGCGTACGCCCGCCTTCGCTACAATAGGGGACGGAAGGCGGGCCGCAAGACATGCCGTGGATCAGACGACGTTGAAAGCGGAGCAAGCAAGAGCTCACAAGAGAAGGGTGTACTTCGTGCGGCGTTTTGAAGACCAGGTAGCCATTGTCACCGGCGCCGGCAGCGGCATTGGCTTGGGCATTGCCGAGCGGCTGGGGAGCGAGGGCGCGCGGGTGCTCATCACCGACATTGACGGAGCGGTTGCCGATCGTGCCGCGGCGGGGCTGGCGGCGCAAGGCATCGCAGCGCTGGCGATGAGCGGCGACACCGCCGAAGAGACAACGGCTGAACGCGCGATTGCCCAGGCCATGGATGCCTGGGGGCGCATCGACGTGCTCATGAACAACACCGGCATCATCGGCAATACCGCGCCGCTGTGGGAACTGCCGGTGAGCGAGCTCGACCGCGTCTATGCGGTGAACCTGCGCGGCACCTATCTTTTCTGCCAGCATGCCATTCCGCACATGCTCGCCCGCGACTACGGCCGCATCGTGAATATGGCGTCGATCGCGGGCAAAGAGGGCAACCCGAACATGGTGCCCTATTCAGCAACAAAAGCGGCAATTATTGGCCTGACAAAATCACTGGGCAAAGAACTGGCGGAGACCGGCATCCGCGTAAACTGCCTCACGCCCGCCGTCGTCCGTACGCCCATCTGGGAGCAGACCACGGCGGCGCAGATGGACATGCTGCTGGCCCGCATTCCCATGAAGCGCAGCGGCGAGATCAGCGAGGTGGCGGCGTTGGTGGCGTGGCTGGCGTCGGCTGAGTGCTCGTTCAGCACCGGCGCCGTTTTCGATCTCAGCGGCGGCCGGGCGACGTACTAATGGAAGGTCTTGCTACCGTACACACAAACATGGAATGCGGGTGCATTGCGTAGGTGAACGATACCCCTTAGGCGGGGGCACTAATCTAAGCGGTCAAACGGACACTTCACGGAGACTCCGTTGCCGCAATAATCGTGCCGTCGGGAAGTCGCAGCCATTTCGGGTCTGGTCGGCCACTACCGCCGACTTTCCCATCCGGCTGCAAGTACTGATGGACGAGCGCAACCGGACGAAGGTTTTCACCTTGTAGGTCTTCGTAGTAAATTACCATTTGAGTAATGGTGCCTGCAGGCTGGCGAGCTGCTCTGGGAGCTAGGTATTCATCTCGCACTATCGCGACCAATTCACCTGTTGCGGATTTCTGGTACAAAAGCATAGAATTAAAGTGATGTCGGATCTCAGCCTTTGACACGAAACGGTCGGGTTCATCCAGGCGGGTAGAAGGCATGAATGCAAATTCACTTGAGACAGTTGGTGAACGGGTAGAAGCCTATCTTGATGAGGCGCTCTCATTACAGGCGTTGTCTACGTGGCTACTATCCAAGACTGCGTACTTCGCTGATGCGCCGCGCCAGTCCCATGATGCCAGACTGTGGGCACGAGCGTGTAACCTAATCTCGCTCTTTGGTGATAGCGCTCTGTCGGAAGATGGGGTCAGGGCCGCGCTTCGTGAATGGCTTGCAGAAAATCCACGTGTAATCGCCCACGCATCTGCCCCGCGCTAGGCATCCTTTCCCAATTGGTCGCTGGCATACGTCTGCAAAGGGTTTGTAGGCCGGTCTAGATGAATGCCGCTGAACCGTCGGGGCCTACGTCGAACGGCCGGTGCCAAGAGCGGATGGGCTGACCGCGCACGTAGTCCTCGTTGAGTTCGATGCCCCAGCCGGGCTTCTCGGGAATCTCCAGATACCCGTCTTTGAGCTTGACCGGCGCGTCGAGTATGTCCTTGCGCGGCGCTTCGTCGTCGGCGTGGTACTCCAGGATGATGAAGTTGTGGGTCGCCGCCGCAAAGTGGACGTTCACGGCGGTCGCTACCGGCCCCAGCGGATTGTGCGGCGCTACTTTGACGTAGTGCGCCTCGGCGAGCGCCGCGATCTTGCGCATCTCGGTCAGGCCGCCGCAGACGCAGATATCCGGCTGGATGATGGTCGCCGCCTGCTTCTCCAGCAGTTCCCGAAAGCCGAACGACGTGTAGAGCATCTCGCCGGTGGCGACGGGAACCGGCGACTTCTGCGCGAACCACGCCAGGGCGTCGATGTTCTCCGGCCGCAGCGGCTCTTCGAAGAAGAACGGCTGGGAGGGCGCGACCGCTGCCGCCATTTCCAGGGCGCGGGCGGGCTCGAAAATGCGGGCGTGGGGATCGAGGCCGATATCTACGTCCGGCCCCACGGCCTCCCGCACCGCCGCAATGCGCTCACCGGCCGCGGCCACCACGGCATTCCACGACATTTGGCTGGAGTTAGGCGGATGCGGCGACATCTTCAGGGCGGTGTAGCCGTACTTCTCCACGAGTGACTTTGCGCTGGCCGCGCAGGCTTCCGGCGTTGCGCCGCCGCAACCCTGGTACACGCGAATGCGGTCGCGGCACTTGCCGCCGAGCATGCGGTACACGGGCTCTCCCGCCGCCTTGCCGCTGATGTCCCACAGGGCATGGTCAATTCCGCTGATGGCGGCGTTGATGACCGATCCACCGGGAAAGCGCGAATGCACGTACATGTGGTACCAGATAGCGTTGATGTCACGGGGGTCTTTGCCCACGATCCAATCGGCAAAGTCGTCAATGGCGGCCGCCACCGCCCGGTTCGGCCCCACCGGATAGGCCTCGCCGATACCGCTGATGCCTTCTGAGGTGTTGATTCTTACGATGAGCACGTCGCGCGATACGATTGGCGCGGCAAAGGTCTCGACTGAAGTGATTTTCATGGCGCTTTACTCCTGTGGTGTGGGAGATTTCCTGAAGAGGACAGTTTCGCTTAGTTGTAGGGCACGTTATGCCGTGCCCCATTGTATTGGGATACATGCGCCAAAACGAGCGACGCCAAGGGTTGGCGGGAGCAGTGGCGCCAGTCTTGCAGGTTATATTCGCGAGAATAGTGCAGAACCGCTCAGGCTTCTTTTCGCCACTCGATGCCAACATGCCGGCTGCTGCCCGGGGCGTGTGTCTCGATTACAGGCGGCACGCGCAACGCTTCGCAATTCTGATACAGTTCCCGTCGCTCGGCGAATGACTCCTCTGTAATTGCCAAGATAGCTGCACGGTCAAGCACAGCAGTATCGTCTTTCGTCACATCCTTGTTGTTCTTCAAATGCATTCCCCACCAGTCATCGGAAAGCATTTCAAAGCCATTGAGGGCCGCAAAGTCGCTCACCAGGATTCCACGGACATTGGATAACCCTAGCCCGCGCGGATGACGGCCAAAGCCGAAAAGAGCGCCATTATCTCGGTCCTCGCGGCACATCTGCCAAGCTCGTCCTGCCGTAATGAACTGCTCCGGCGCAACGTCTTGCATCTGTAGATCGGGATCCTCTAGTACCCAGCGACCCTCTTTGGCGCTCCAGTATTCGCAGAGACAGTGGTTTTGATAGTGCGTCTTTTCAAGATAGGTGGCAAACCCCCAGCGACTGCGTGCTGGTATCCCTCGCTGGCGTAAGACGGCACACAGCAGGGCGGCAAAGTGGCGGCAATCGACGATTAGGCGGCGCGACTCATCGCGAGCAACGTTGAGAGGGCGATCATCAATGGCGAGCATTGCTTCAAGCGAGCGGCGGATATGGCGGGTTTTGATCTCTTCTGGCCGTGCCAATACCAGTTCAGGGTGGTGCTTCTGCACTTTCCAGATGGGCATCAGCAGTCCGCTAAGCGCAGAGTGCAGTGCGTCCATGCCCGCCGGCAGAGCCTTGAGATGATTGGCGTACTCACCGGGGTCGGTGAAGCGAGTGTGTCTTGTGTAGAATTGCAGAATGTCCGTCTTCACACGGCTAGCCTTCTCAAAGAATGCACTTTCCGTAGTTGAGAATCCTTAAACTCCGGTAAACGCTTGGGCCCAAGTCCGCAATTATTACTAAAATAGACGATTCATGCGGTTTGGAGGGTGACGCGCTGCCATGGAGCCAATGGCTACCGCCTTCGTGCTGCCGCCCGGCGCTTTCTCCATTTTCGTGCGCTGGTGTGGCCTGGGCAAGGCCATGGTGATATCCGCGCGATGCCTGCTCCATACTTGATATGGGGTGGGCATCCATCATGTTGCACAACAAGCTTTGCGCCAGGAGCGGGGGACAAGCCCCCGCGCTACGGGTAGAGAGAGTGCCTAGGCTGTAGCCACTTGGGCCGACTGCGAGTCTATCAAATCGCCTGGCCCGTTACGCGCACACGGGATGGTCAGCGGACCAGCGGTTGAAGTTCTCGGTAGAGGAGGCGGCCAGTTTAGGTCGGGCGTCTTCCCACATTTGGGTCCACGTTGCGGCATCGCGCAGCTCCGATTCAGGATTGGCGCGGCTGCGGGCCACGAACTCGGGGAAGACCGGTCGCCCGGTAGGCTGGCCGACCGGCTGATAGCGCAGGTCGAAACTCCAGCGCACCTGGTCCTGGGTCTTGTTGTCGTACGAACAGTGCATGGTCTTGCTGTGCATGAGCAGAATGCTTCCCGCCTGCATGGGCAACGGTACGGCGTTCGCCACGTCCACAAGTGTTTCCGGTATCCAGACGCCGCCGACGCCCGGGCAGTGTACGGCGAGCTCTTCTTCCCGGTGCGAGTAAGGCACGGCGTACATGCAGCTATTCTCGATGGTGGCATCGTTCAGGGGTAGCCACACTGTCAGCATCTCGGTTTCGTCCGCCTCTTCTACCACCACGCCGTTGTCCTGGTGCCAGGGCACGGCCACGGAAAGATTGCTCGGGTTCTCCACATGGACGACGTGACGCGGCAGCTTCATGCGCACGTGCTGCACGGGGTTGGAGAGGATTTCAGGCCCCACGACGCTCTCCGCGCAATCGAGCAAACGTGAGTTTACGAGCAGATTGAAGACGGCCGGGCCGGTGTGCATCGGCGCGTCAGCCCCTATGGCTTTCTGCGGCAGTGAAATGTCGAAAGGCTGGGCAAAAATCTGGCCGCTCTCGTCGCAGACTTGAATTAGCCGCTGGTCGAACGGCAGGTCGGCATACACAGAGGAAATAACGCCCTCAGCGTAGAGATTGCGGGCGATACCGTCCAGCACGTCGGCATATTCCGCCATCACCGGCGCCAGGTCTTCTTCCGGATCGAGGACGTTTTCTACGACAACGTAGCCTTGTTCAGTAAGTTGATTGAGTTGCGCTTGCGTCAAGCCGGCCATTTTTTGCTGCTCCTAATTGTCCAATGCGGAACGTATGCACATCCGATTGCGATAGATGCCAATGCCGAGGTTCTTTACGCCCATGTATCTGTCTTGTACCAAAATAATACATCCAGAGCACTCTAGGCAAGCCTTCAAGCGATTATTGAGAGTGGCAGGCAGGCTCCCACACAAAGACAGGATTTATTGCGGCAGGAGAGGGTCGGAAGAACGGGCTCGTCATTCCCGCGAAAAGCCTGACCCGGGCTTGAAACGCGCAGGAATCCATCTTCGTTCTTTGCACGCGCCCTGGACTCCGGCGTTCGCCGGAGTGACGGATCGAACGCCTAGTTTCGTTTAACCAGCGGCGAATTGGCGGGGGACAAGCCCCCGCGCTACATAAGGCGATATCAACTCAATACATCACTCCCGCGAAAAGCCTGCCCCGGGCTTAAAACGGGCAGGAATCCATTTTTGCACTTTGTACGCGCCCTGGACTCCGGCGTTCGCCGGAGTGACGGATGGAAGGCCTGACCACGTTAAACTAGCGGCAAATTGGCGGGGGACAAGCCCCCGCGCTACGGGGAAAAAGAGCATGTCACGAAACCTGGAGACCTCTTTGTGGGACAAGCTCCCGCGCTACGGGGAAAAAGTGCCTTCGCCTGCCGCCATGCAGAGCAGATCCTGCCAGTAAGGCGATGTTGCCTGTTAGGCGCAGGCGGGGTGGTCGGCGGACCAGCGGTTGAACTTCTGTTTAGCGGAAGCGGCCAGACGAACCCGCGCATCCGCCCAGAGCTGCGCCCACCCGGCAGCGGAACGGAGTTCCGTCTCGGGGTTGGCGCGGCTGCGGGCTACAAAGTCAGGGAAGACCGGGCGGCCGCTGGGTTGACCGCTCGGGTGGTAGCGCAGGTCGAAGCTCCAGCGCACCTCGTCCTCTGTCTTGTTATCGTACGAACAGTGCATGGTACGGCGGTGCATGAAGAGCACGCTGCCGGCCTGCATGGGCAGCGGCACGGCTTTCGCCACATCCATCTGCTCTTCCGGTATGCTTAGGCCGCCGGCGCCCGGGCAGTGCACGGCGAGGCCGTCCCGATACGAGTACGGCACGACGTTCAGGCAGCTATTCTCAATGGTGGCATCATTCAAGGGCAGCCACACCGTGAGCATTTCCGTTTCATCCGCCTCTGTGACCACCACGCCGTTGTCCTGGTGCCAGGGCGTGGGGCCGGCCAAGCCGCTCGATCCCTCCGTATGCACGGCGTGGCGCGGTAACTTCATGCGCACGTGCTGTATCGGATTGTTGAGGATTTCCGGCCCCATGATGCTCTCGACGCAATCGAGCAGGCGGCGGTTGATAAGCAGGCTAAAGACGGCCGGGCCGGTGTGCATGGGCGCGTCGGCGCGCTCGGCGCTCTGCGGCAGGGAGATATCGAACGGCTGGGTGAAGAGCTGGCGGCTCTCGTCGCAGACGTGAATGAGCCGCTGGTCGAACGGCAGGTCGGCATAGGTGGAGGAAATGACACCTTCGGCGTGCAGGTCACGGGCGATGCCGTCCAACACCTCACCGTATTCCGCCATCACCGGCGCCAGGTCTTCCGCCGGATCGAGCACGTTTTCCGCGACCACGTACCCTTGTTCAGCAAATTGATCGAGCTGTGCTTCGGTGAGACCGGCCATGGTGTGCTGCTCCTGGACTTCCCGTGCAAGCCGCTTGCACGTGCGCTGGCGCCCGCTGCTACTTCCGGGGCTACTTTACCCTCTTCTCCCAAGTTTGTACCAAAATAGTGCATCCAAAGCAATCTTGGCAAGACTGCAAGGGAGTGTTGAGGAGCGGGGACTGAGCCCCAATGTTGTCGCATTAGCTTTCTTGGCAAGGAATACGGAGCTCTCATTACCTTACAATTCCGGTAGCGCAGGCCCTTCGACAGGCTCAGGACGGGCCCTTCGACAGGCTCAGGACGGGCCCTTCGACAGGCTCAGGACGGGCCCTTCGGCAGAGCCTGTGCTGACCCTGCCGAAGTGCTCAGGACAGGTTTGCAACCCCGTATCGAGTACGGGGCAGGCTCTGCGCCTGTTGTAGGGTCAAGCCCTTGCGCACCCGTTTCTATCAGTGGAAGTGTTAGAGCCACGCCTTGTGCTGCTGATGTGGTCGCAGTTTCGCGTGCTCTGGCGGGGGACAAGCCCCCGCGCTACAAAGTGCAGTGCTCTGGCAGGGGACAAGCCCCCGCGCTACAAAGAGCAGTTGCTCTGGCGGAGGACAAGCCCCCGCGCTACGAAGTGCAGTTGCTCTGGCGGGGGACAAGCCCCCGCGCTACAAAGAGCAGTTGCTCTGGCGGAGGACAAGCCCCCGCGCTACGAAGTGCAGTTGCTCTGGCGGGGGACAAGCCCCCGCGCTACAAAGAGCAGTTGCTCCGGCGGGGGACAAGCCCCCGCGCTACACAGAGCAGTTGCTCTGGCGGGGGACAAGGCCCCGCGCTACAAAGGGCAGCCCTCACCTTCACGCTAGGGAGGCCAACGAACTGCCTTGGTCGCGCAGGTTTGTAACCGGCGTCCCCAGCCCGTCATTTCCGCGCAAAGCAGGAATCCAACTTCACGTCTTACGCGGTTCGCGTTGCTATCGGTTGAGCGGGCCGGTGGAGTTGAACGCGTAGCTAGACTTGTCAGCGCTCTGCGCAGAGCGCTGCGCTTTGCAACTAATCGTTCGCGCCCAAGTCGCGAAATGGCATTGGAATGAGTTAAGGAAGGAAAAAGAGGGGAGAAATCCTGTGCATGTAGCGGCACAAAACTACGTCTGCGCGCTCGGTCTTGCGTTGATGGTCTTGCTGCTTGCTGCGTGCGGCGGTGCTGGGGAATTTTCAGATGCTGACACAGCGCCGCAACCTGCCCTGCGTGGCGGGGCCGATGCTCCTATAAGTAGCAAAGAGGCTGCTCTCGCGGCGGTGCGCACGCATCTTTCTGAGATTATCTCCTGTCGGGAGGCGCATGGTCGCTTGGAGCAGGACTTCTCACAAGGCTTGTTTGAGGCGCGTCTCACCTCCGCCTACTCCCTGCGGACGCAGAGTCCGGTGTGGGAGGTAGCATTCGCAGGCGACCTCCACATCCCGTACGTGATCTGGTTTGTGGAGCAGAGCGACGGCACAGTGCTGGCGAGCATTAGCGCGGCGACGTACTATGAATCTCCGCTCCATCACATGTGCCGCCGCGACTAAGCTGCAATTCAGCCCAAACAGAAGTAAACCCGAAGCGATGTTGGAATTGGAGTTACTGTGCCGCGCGCCGCACGGTCGCCAGCGCTTCCGGCAGCGTGAACGCGCCACGATAGAGGGATACGCCGACGATGGCCCCTTCGACGCCGAGCGTCGTCAGCCGCGTGAGGTGGTCGAGACTGGCGACACCGCCGGAGGCGATTACCGGCACGCTGACGGCTCGAGCCAGCGCCCCCGTTGCCTCAAAATTCGGCTGGGAGAGCGTGCCGTCGCGCTCCACGTCGGTGTAGAGAAACCGGCTCACGCCGCTCGCCACCATCTGGTGCGCCAGAACGAACATGTCCACGCCGCTCTCATGCTGCCAGCCGTGGGTCATCACCTTGCCGTTGCGGGCATCTAACGCGACGACCACCCGGCCGGGATAGCGCGCGCACGCCTCGGCGACCAACTCAGGCTGCTCCAACGCCACCGTGCCCAACACGACCCGCGCCACGCCTGCCGCGACTGCCTGCTCGATAGCAGCGAGGTCGCGCAAGCCGCCGCCCATCTGCACGGGAATGGTCAGCGCCTCGGCAATCGCCGCGACAACCGGGTGGTTCCGGCTCTTGCCGCGCTCGGTGCCGTCCAGGTCCACCACGTGGAGCAACGCCGCGCCCTGTTCCTCCCAGCCGCGGGCGGTCTCCACCGGATCGTGGGAGAAGACGGTGCTCTGGTCAAAGTCACCTTTGAAGAGGCGCACCACCGCGCCGTCTTTGATGTCTATCGCGGGAATTACTTGCATGGCGTACTGCGCACATCCTCCGCGTCGCCTCAACGGCAGCGGCGTTTTGACACTTCAACCACTGAGATTTCGTTCTTGCGCACTTACCACAATAGGCTCGACAATCATCCGATCAGTGTAGCGCGGGGGCTTGTCCCCCGCCTCTTGGCGCCCAGCTAGGGTTGCGGCAACGCTGGGAATATGCAGTTACCCAGACAAGCTGAATTCTGAATCTCCAGTGTTACCCAAACCCAATTCAGATTCTTGTTGCGCGGGGGCTTGTCCCCCGCCTCTTGGCGCACACCATTTGGGTTGCGCAAGGTCTTGGCGAATGCACTGACCTAGACGAATTGACTGTTCATTCTCCAGCGTTGCCCAAACCCAATGCAGGCTCTCGTAGCGCGGGGGCTTGTCCCCCGCCTCTTGGCGTCAAAAATCAAGCGCCCCTTTGGAAGAAACATGCCTTGCGCTCGCGGCATTCGTTCATCCTGCGACCCTTCGGCAAAGCCTGTACTTAGCCTATCGCAGCGTTCTCGCCGCCGTTCGCGTTGCGCTCTTACCCCCGTTCGCGTTGCCTTCTTACCCCTGTTCGCGCTGCGTTCTTACCCCCGTTCGCGCTGAGCCTGTCGAAACGCTCTTGCCGCCGTTTCCGTTGTGCTTGCCGCAGCGTTCTTACCCCGTTCGCGCTGAGCCTGTCGAAGCGCTCTTCCTGAGATTTATGCAGTTCTTGCGCTGTGCGCGCCCACCGCCCACGCCACGAAATTCTCATAGAGCCGCAATCCCATACCCGCGCTCTTCTCCGGGTGGAACTGCGTCGCAAACACATTCTCCTGCGCTATCACGCTGGGGAAGGCGACGCCATAGTCGGTGGCGCCGGCGGTCAGCGCGGCGTCCTCCGGGTCGGTGTAGTACGAGTGCACAAAGTAGAAATACGCTTCGTCCGGAATGCCGGCGAACATCGGGTGCTCCTGTGTCTGCCGCACCTGGTTCCAGCCCATGTGCGGCACGGTGAGCCCCTTGGGGAAGCGCCGCACGAGGCCGGGATAGAGATCGAGGCAGGGCGTGCCGCCGTCCTCTTCACTGGCCGTGAGCAAGACCTGCATCCCCATGCAAATGCCGAAATACGGCTTGCCGGAAGCGATCGTGGCCTGCACCACCTCAATCATGCCGTGCCGCTCCAGCCCGCGAATGGTATCCCCCGCCGCGCCCACACCGGGCAAGATCACCGCCGCGGCGCGTTCTACTTCCGCCGGGTCCTGCGTCACCACAAAGTCCGGCGTATGCAACGCCACCGCCCGGCTGACACTCCGCAAATTCCCGGCGCCGTAGTCAATTATCGCAATCATGGCAGGGTAGTTTCTTTCATAAATGTACGGGTCACCTCTGTATGATATCGCCTCAGCAAGGTAGGCAACAATTTTACGCCGCGCTTTGTTCGGATTCAAACTACGCTTGCAACGTCCATGTGAGTCTGGTTTCGCGAAGGCCCTGCGCCACAACTGGTAAGAAATTCTCCTCCCAGCAATTGGCGTTCTTAGATTCCTACGGCCTACCGTTTCGCTTGCGGCGTGGGGTTGGGGGCACGGGGTAGGTCGTCGCTTGTGTGGGCAGGCGTTCGAGCAGGATCCAGCCGGGGCCGGCTTGCACGCGGGCGCGCTCCCAACCGGCTTGGAGGGCGAGGCGGTGTGCCTCGGAAGCGGTGTAGGAAGCGCCGATGGACGCTGAGGGCTCGCCGTTTTCGCAGAGCGCCAGCCCGTCTATGCCCACCTGGCTTGCTTTGAGCAGCGTCCACAGCCAGGGGTGAATGTCGCGGCGGGTGTCGGCCACGAGGATCCGGCCCGATGGTTGCGCCACGCGCCGTAGCTCCGCGAGCGCGGCTACCGGGTCCTGCACGTGGTGCAGAGCCAGCGTGCTCACGACAAGATCGAACGTATCGTCCGCAAACGGCAGCACCTCGCCGCGCGCCTGCGCGAAATGCACGGCCTGTTCGTGACGGTCGGTCGCGGCGTGGGCGGTTGCCGTTGTGAGCATGGGCAGTGAGAGGTCAATGCCAGTCACGGTAGCCTGAGGCGCGCACGCCGCCAGCTCAAGGGGAAACCACCCCGGCCCGCACCCCACGTCCAGGATGCGCCACTGCGTGGACCCAGCGGTAGCGTAGCGCGCCAGGTAGCCGCGCACTACCCGCATGGGGAGCAGCGCCATGAAGCGGCTGTACCGCGCGACGAGTTCCGGCGGCTCGATGGCTTCCTTGTGGGAGGTTCGCTGCGTAGGCGGATTGCCCGCCCACTGCCGCAGCCGGCGTAGGAACAGGATGCTGACGCCGATAAGCGCTATGAGAATTGCCGAGCGTGCCGACTTCACAAGCCTTACCCCTCAGTCACTATCGATGAATCCGATGTCGTAGCTCTAGTTTTGCCCTAAATTGTCGCGCCTGTGGCTGGTCTCCGGGAGCCGTGGCTGCCACCAAGCAATTCAAGCTCTGAGTCTTGAAGACCCCTCACCCTAACCCTCTCCCCCGGGAGAGGGAACCGGTCAGTCTGTGTCGGTGAATTCAATGTGGTTGCCTAACCATTGCCCCTTCTTGTCGCGCGTGTGGCTGGTCTCCGAAAGCCGCAGCCGCCTCTTGGCAGTGTACTCCCTTTCGAAAAGAATCCCCCTCACCCTAGCCCTTTCCCTCAGGAGACCTTTGCGATACCTAAGCGGAAGCGAGAGTGTTCCCTCTCCCTCGACGGGAGAGGGCTAGGGTGAGGGGGAAACTCCTGAAATCTCTCCATTTGCACACCGATTCTGCCTTGATACGTCTTGACACTACTCAACGTAAAGGGCCATTGTAGCAAAAAGACCCCCCTCACCCCAACCCTCTCCCCCAGGAGAGGGAGTGCCCCTGCTTGAAAGTGGGGTTATGCAAAGGTCTCCTCAGGGAGAGGGAACCGGAGGAGGAGCGTTCCCTTTCACCCTTGTCCCCTCTTCCAGGAGACCGAGGCGCGGAACTGCAAATTCCGACCTGCACAGGCAGTCCATGGTGCTACGCTTCCACGCCCTGCACATCCAGTATCCGCACGTGCGCTCGCGTTGCTGCCGCCTGGGCCGCGTTGGTGAGCGGCCCGTTTACCACCAGCACACCCACTTTGTATTTATCTTCTTCCAAGGCCGTCACAAGCATCTCGACCTCATCCGCGGACACCGGCGATTCCGGTACGACGCGCACAGCCAGGAAGCGCAAGCCTCTTTCCAACGTCAGGGCAGACGCTCCTTCAGCTTGCTCATCATCCAGACGCACGGCATATCCCTGCCTGCGCAGGCCACGCACCGCAGATTCCAGCAGCGAGGCGCGCAGCGATGCCTGGGGAGTCTTGGCAACCGCCGTCAGCGCTTTCAGTAAGTCCTGGTGAATCCAGCGCTCTTGGGGCGTGGGGCCGATTTCTGCCGGCGGTTTTTCCAGGTACCGTTCCGCGCAAAAGTTCGCGCCGCAGTAGCACATGAGGGCGAACGCAAGCGGAATGCCGACAATGCTGCCCACCGACGTAAAGAAAGCCAGCCAAAGCCACAGACCCTTCACCCGCATGCCGTGGGCCACGTACCAGCCGCCGGTAAGCAAGAAGGCCCCCCACTGCCACTGGGCCGGCACCAGCGGCGTTTGCCCGTTCGCCTCGCACCAGCGGCGGTAGGCGTCGCCGCGAAACGATGCGGCGCAATAGGAGCCGACGAGCGACCAGAGCACCAGCGCCGCAACTGCCGCAGGCAGCGCTGCCGTCTCGAACGGCGACTGGCGGAAGATAAACACTGCGTTAATCAGCGCGAGTATGACCACCACGCTCTGTGGCACGAGCAGAACGCGCCCCTTGCCGGTGATGCCTTCCCGCAGGTACCAAAACGCGCCCAGCGCAAACGCGGCCAAACTCCAGCCGTTAGGCGGCAGGGGCGGCCAAGCTTGTGCGCTATCTGCGTTCGATTGTTCCATGGCAGCGATCTGCATTTAGCTCCGCGGATATTTCTCTGTCGGGTAGTACCCTTACGGTAACAGTAAGCGAAAGCTTCCGTCTGCGCCCGTAGCAATTTCAATTGACGAATAGCGTTTCGGACCGAAGTGATAGACGAATCAGCCCACCGCAGCCAGCTTGACGCCCTGCAGCGGTCAGCCGTTTCGCCCCACCACCGTACCTTGCACACCCATCCCTTTGTGGCAGGATGCACGCAATTCGGCGTTGCCGAACACCTCTTGGACCAAAGCGGCGAGGCTTGAGACACAATTTCGCAGTTCCGGCCGAGTTACTGGATCTACAAGCTGCGCCAACTTCCTACAAGAATCGCCACAGGTATGTCCTGCTCAGTCGCATCAACTGAATTTTGAAGGATGTAGGGCTCACATGGGGGCACCTTGGCCCTCTGGCGACACTGATATTGCGGTACAGTTACCCTGTTGATCTCCAACTATCAAGCAGTTTGCGGCCAGCCTTGTGACAATAGTAACAGGCCAATCGATAGACGTAGACCTTGTCAATATCTCGATATGTTTGGTGTACGAAAGAGGGGGTATGCTGCAAACTCTACGGCTTTGCATGTAAAGTCAAGAGAGACCCCAGACCTGTCAACCCCGTATGTTGTGCAGTATGCACAGATTCAGCGACCGCTGAGTATCGTTGTGCTGCATAGCATTGCTGCCCACCACGTTGAGATACTGCCGAAAAGCGAATTCTTATCAATCTCTTAGGAAACTTTGCGGGGGTGAATTCGTGCAAAAAGTGACTTTTCCCTGTTATGGCGCGCATCAATCGCATTTGCAGAAGCTTGACAGCAGCCGCCAATATTAGATATCCTTGACCTGCATGTGAAATTGCACACAAACTAGCTAATCGAGTCAGTTTAGGGGCAAGGCAGAAGTTTTCAGAGGAGTTGGTGCGCTTGCGCAGCTTGTCCGAGTGCAGCATGCGTTTGGTTCTCTTTTAGGTATTCGTGTTCAGTTTCTGCTGGAGGTTCCGATGGAGGCAACAGTTCAAGTTCTTACCTGTGCGCGCTGCGAGACCGATATTACCGGTCAGCGTGACGGTAAATCCAAGCGCGCCGGCCTGTGTGCGCGTTGCGGCCGCGCCGAGCGGCTCTCTACGTATTTCAAGCGCTACTATCAACGCAACAAGGACAAGATTCTGGAGAAGAATCGCAGGTGGGCGCGGGAGAATAAGGAGCGTGTCGCCGAGTTGCGCCGCATCCGCTTGAGCAAGCAACCGAAGAAGCCCAAGGAACCGAAGTTCTGCATCGATTGCGGCACAGTTGTGCAGCGTGCGTTGCGGTGCCGCAAGTGCTACGTGCGTAACAAGTACCACACGGACGATGAGTATCGCCGCAAGCGCCTTATCACGACGAAGCGCTGGGCCCAGAAGAAGCGGGAAGAAGCCCGCCTCTATAAGATGGTCGATTCGGCGGAGACGACGGCGCAGCCGGTAGGACGCTAGAAGAGCAGACAGAGAGTCTGCCGTCGATTTTGCTGAAGAGTGTGAGATTCAAGAAGCCGCGAGCGCATGCGCTCGCGGCTTCTTCATTTGCGCAGATGGATGGACACGGGCAACACCCCCAGGCTCATGAGAGGACACCAAGCCTGCATGCTGCCAGAGAGTACGCGATCGAAACAGAGGGTAGCGGCGCGGCAGTCACAGATAGAACACCGCGATCTCATGCCTAGCTTACGCCAAGTAAAAGAAGGGTCGTGGATTCCACAATCCTTCTCGCGCTGCCAATTATCCGAAGCCGCTGCCGGGCAGCGCTTCAAAGGGGGGCGGTCCCGACCGGATTCGAACCGGCGATCTCAGCCTTGACAGGGCCGTGTGTTAGGCCAACTACACCACGGGACCAGAGCGTTCTCTATCACGCGGAGAACTATCGCGGTGGGCCGGGGAGGATTCGAACCTCCGTAGCCATTACGGCGCCAGATTTACAGTCTGGTGGTTTTGACCGCTCGCCCACCGACCCATAAATCAGGCAGCAAGCAGGTATACGCTCATACCTGGATTTAGTATAGCAGTGAATACCCCTCTTTGTCACCTTGTTTTCGCCCCGCTTTGCGCTGTTAACCACTCCTCATATGCGGCGCGAAATCGCCCCGTGACCGGGCCCGGAACGCCCGCGCCAAGCGGCCGTCCATCTATGGCGCATACCGGCATAATGCCCATGAGGGCGTTCGTCAGAAAGACCTCGTCAGCCGAGAACAACGCTGCCTCGTCTAGCCGCGAGATCTTGACGCCGCACTGCAGCTTCTGTGCCAGTTCTCCACACACCAGAGCGCGTATCGTACCCGGCAACGCGCCTTCTGCTACGGGTGGCGTGTGTAAGCGACCTGCTTGCACGCAAAAGACATTCGCGGTTGTGGCGCACACCACGCTGCCTTGCGTGTTGAGCAGCAAGGCCTCATCGGCGTCACTCTCCATCGCTTCTTGGCGGGCGACAACATTGTCCAGATAGCACAGCGACTTGATGCGGGACAGGGGCGACTGCTCATTCCGGTGAACTCTGCGGCTGACTATCACTTGCATCCCGTTGCGATAGAGGTGGGCCGGGTAAGGAGCGAAGGGCGTTACGCGAATGAGGAGTGTCGGCTGCGTGTCGCCTGGCGGCAGGAGACCCCGCGCGGCACTGGTCCCGCGCGTGACCGTGAGGCGGGCGGTGGCCTCGCACAGATTGTTGGCGTACAGCGTCCGGTCGACCGCTTCGCGCAGTTCATCCGAGGTCCAGGGCAACGCAAGTCCAAGCGCTTGTGCCCCTCCGCGCAGCCGTTCCCAGTGCCGATCCCACTGCAGCACGCGCTCGCGCACAACGCGCATGGTCTCGAATAGCCCGTCCCCCAGCAGCAAACCCCGGTCAAGCGGCGAGACCGCATTGGCGCTTTCCGGCACGAGTTGCCCGTTCACATAGCATACGGGTTTGCCGCTCATACGCGCCTCCTTGCCGCACGAAATCCGCGCTCTTGCCACCAATAAACCCTTGCACAACATCCGTCCGCAGCGCGAGAGGTCTCCGCTCTCCCTGGGGAGAGAGGGCCGGCGCGAAAAGATCCTGGCTCGTACGGTTCATCGTCCCTGCGGAGACCCTGCGGCCTGTGTGAAACAGGCAAGACTACGGAAACTCTCCCTCGCCTCCCGTTTCGCGTGCGGGGCGGGCAGCTAGCGCTCACCCACCGGAGCGCCTTGCTTGACCTCTGCCCAGGCGAGATAGCCCCCTCCCTCCTGCTGGGCGAGAATCGGGCTGGGGGGATGAAGAACGGCTTCACGGCTTCTACCCACTCCCCCTGGATTCCGGCTTGCGCCGGAATGACGGAGGGATTCAATGGCCTCCGCCGGAGGAGGAGACTTTCACGTCTCGGCAAAGTTTATGCACGAGTCTCCTGCGGGAGAGGGGGTCTTCAATCCAACAGAAGTCTGTTTATCCGCGCCCCGCCGTGCTGATGGCATGGCCCCCGCAGAAGGTTGCGTTCTCAGGGACGCGCCTCCACCGAGAACTATGAATATACTGCCTGCAGTTGGTCCACGTTTCGTTGCACCTTGGCGATGGCGGCAGCGATGTCATCCATGGCGCTCTGGTCGGCGAGAAGCGTGGTCTGGCCGATCCAGGCCGCTTCCTCGTGGCAAAGCCGCTCGGTGACCGGACACGGCTCAGTGCGAAAACCGCCGATGGCACCTTTCACCGAGCCGTCGGACTTATCGAACATGGGGTTGTCATACAGCGGCCACGGGTAGCCGCTGGATATGCCGATGCCCTCCGCCTGCACCGCCTGCAGGAAGGTCTCACGGTCGGTGCCGAACTCCTCGGCATCCAGACGCATGGGGTAGATGTGGTAGCCGTGCTGCGTGACCTCCGGCGCTAGTTCCTGCACCGTGAGACCGGGGATCTCCGTGAGCATGCTGGAGAGATACGCCGCGTTTTGGTTGCGCCGCTTCGTGTGCTCGTCGAGCCGCTCGAGTTGCGGCAGGCAGACGGCGGCCTGGAATTCGTTCATGGGGTAGGCCTGGCCGAGCTCGTGGTGCTCGTACCAGGGGCGGCCGTTCTTGCGGCCAAAGCACGCCAGCGTGTAGAAGCAGCGTTCCCACAGGGCTTCGTTGTCGGTGGTCGCCAGGCCGCCCTCGCCGCAGGTCATGTTCTTGGCCTGGTTGAAGCTGTAGGAATTCAGGTCGCCCCAGCCGCCCACCTTCTTGCCGGCCCATTCGGTGCCGTGAGCGTGAGCGCAATCGACGATGACGGCCAGGTCGTGAGCCTTTGCAATGGCGCCGAGTTCGTCAATCTGTGCGGGATAGCCGCCAAAGTGCACGGGTATGATGGCGCGGGTGCGGGGCGTGATAGCAGCGGCCACTGCCGCCGGATCGAGACAGAGCGAGTTGGGGTCTACGTCGGCAAACACCACGTCAGCGCCGACGTACATGGGCGCAAAAGCCGTGGCCATGAAGGTGAAGGCCGGCACGATCACCTCGTCGCCGGGTCCGATGTCAAAAGCCCGCAGGCCGATGTCCAGGCCCGCGGTGCAGCTCGTAAGCGGTATCCCAAACAAGGCGTCGTGGTAGTCGCAGAAACGCGCGTTGAGTTCCATGACCATCGGGCCGTGGGCCGTGCCGCCCCATCGGCTGCTCTCCAACACCTGGTGCAAGAGTTCCTTTTCCCGCTCATCGTGCTGAGGCCAGGAAGGGAACTTTGTTGTACATACCGGCGTGCCGCCGCGAATCGCTAATTTCTCCATAGACTTTCTTTTCTCCTGACTCTCAGCGCCCATTGCGTGGGTGTGTCTCACACCAGGCGCGCAGGGCACGACCAGCAATTGGTGATTTCACCATGCCGCCCCTGCGAGGGCACTCGTATCCCCGCGCGCTTCTCTTGTTACCCTATCTTAACCTAATCATGTTCCAGGTACGAGACTTGGCTTGGTGGGGCGAGACTGCCGGTTGAGGACTCAATGCTGATAGCTGCGCAGATTGACTCTATCCGTCCAAGTACGACAACGCAACAACAGCGACGTGTTCCATTCGTATTCTTCCTCAATTGGGCACGGAAGCGGAGGACAAGCCCCCGCGCTACGAAGAAGGTGTCATGCGGAGCGGGGGACAAGCTCCCGCGCTACGAAGAAGATGTCATGCGGAGCGGGGGACAAGCCCCCGCGCTACGAAGAAGGTGTCATGCGGAGCGGGGGAAAGCTCCCGTGCTACGAAGAAGATGTCATGCGGAGCGCAGCGTCGAACAGGGTTCGCGGAATCTAAGCCGTTTCATTCCAAGATACACTGATGTTTGGAGACGATAAATGTCCGTTTCTTTGTTCCGGCCGATCGGGCAAAGATCCATCATGATCAGGTGTGAGAGGTTGAGCGCAAAGCTGATTAAGGTCTACGATAGGAATGAGTTCTCTCTTTACGTCTCGAAGTTTAATTGCGAAGAGGCACACTGTCATGGCAACAAAAATAGGCTTTATCACCGACGTGCATGGCAATGCGCCGGCGCTGCGGGCCGTGCTGGCGGAACTGGCGCGGGAGGACGACCTGTCCCACATCTATGGCGCGGGCGACCTGATCGGCATTGGACCGTACACCAATGAGGCGCTGGAACTGCTGTTCGGAATGCCTAGTTTTTCGAGTGTCGCGGGGAATCACGAAGACTGCATCCTGGCGCTGTTGGCCGGTGAAGTGCCCAACAGCCCGCCGGGAATGGCAGAACATCACCAGTGGGTTGCAAATGAACTTGACCGCCGCTTCGTGCCGCAGTTAACAGCACTGCCCCGCATACTGTCGCCGCAACATGGCGACCTGGAGCTCTTCATCGCTCACTACCACCTGGATGCGGTGCAGAAGCTGCTGCCGATAGACCCGGAACCCACGTTGGCAAAGCTCGACGCGCACTATGGCGAACATCCTGCCGCCGCGGTGCTCACCGGCCACCACCACGACGGCCACTTCTTTGCAAGGCCGGGGCGCACATTCTTGAATCCTGGCGCACTCGGCTGCGGTACACATCCCGTGGCGCGGTACGCCGTGCTAACACTCGGGGAAGAGGGCATTGGCGTCGAACGGCGCGAGGTGGCGTACGATTGGGAGCGTTTTCTCCATGCGTACCGTGAGCGTAACGTGCCGGGTGGAGAGTTCATCTTGGAACGCGTATTCGGACAGGCGTGAGCGTGCAAAGGGCACAGTTAAGCTGGTCTCCCGCGAAAGCGGGAGAGACGGACGCCGACGTGACAGGTTGACGAGCGAAAGTGACGGGCGGCGTATCGGCTATTTGCATGAAGTGAACTGTCGCGTCGAGCAAGCCGGTCGTAAACTGTAAACGGAATTTGACGGACGAAAGGACCGCATATGGCAAATGAAGAAACCCGCACCGAGCGGGATTCGATGGGCGAGATGGAGGTGCCCGCCGATGCGTATTACGGCGCCTCGACGCAACGGGCGGTGCTGAATTTTCCCATCAGCGACCTGCGCTTCCCGCGCCGGTTCATCCAAGCGCTCGGCTTGATCAAGCAGAAGACGGCGGAGACGAACCAAGAGCTTGGTTTACTGGACGAAAGATTGGCGGGCGCCATCATGCAGGCGGCGCAGGAAGTGGCGGACGGCACGCTGGACGGCGAATTCGTCCTCGATATCTTCCAGACCGGTTCCGGCACGTCCACCAACATGAACGCTAACGAGGTCATCGCCAACCGTGCGGTTGAAATCCTCGGCGAGGAGCGGGGGTCCCGCACGATCCATCCAAACGACCACGTGAACATCTGCCAGTCGTCCAACGACGTGATTCCGGCGGCGATGCATCTGTCGGCGCTTCTGGGCATCCGCGAAGACCTGATCCCGGCATTGGCACACTTGCAACGCGCCCTAATAGCCAAATCTGAAGAATTCATGCCCATCATCAAGACCGGCCGCACGCATTTGCAGGACGCCACGCCCATCCGCCTGGGGCAGGAGTTTCAGGGCTACGCGGGGCAGATCGAACGGGCGGTCAAGCACCTGCGCCACGCCGAGGACTGGCTGGGCGAGATTGCGCTCGGCGGCACGGCGGTGGGCACCGGCATCAACGCGCACCCCGAGTTTGCGCGCCGCGTCTGCGCCAAACTGCGCGCCGCGACGGGCTACCATATCCGCGAGACCGAGAACCACTTCCAGGCGCAGAGCGCCATCGATACGTTCGTGATGACGAGCGGCATGCTCAATACCGTGGCCGTGGCGTTGCTCAAGATCGCCAACGACATCCGCTGGCTGGGATCGGGTCCGCGCGCCGGGCTCGGCGAACTGCTGCTGCCGGAGGTGCAGCCGGGGAGCAGCATCATGCCCGGCAAGGTGAATCCGGTCATTCCCGAGTCGGTAATCCAGGTCTGCGCGCAGGCCATGGGCAACCACCACGTGGTGACCCTGTCCGGCCAGTGGGGGTATTTCGAGCTCAATACCATGCTGCCGGTGGCGACGTATAACGTCTTGCGGCCAATTGGCCTGCTCAGCAAGGCGGCGGCGAACTTTGCCGACCAGTGCGTGAGCGGCATCCAGGCAACGGAACAGGGCCCCGCCACGGTGGAGCGCGGCCTCATGACGGCCACGGCCTTGGCCCCACTCGTGGGCTACGATCAAGCCGCAGTGATCGCCAAGACCGCGTACGCCGAGAATAAGACGGTTCGCGAAGTCGCCAAAGAGATCACTGATCTCACCGATGAGCAATTGGATGAAGCGCTCGACCCGGCCAAGATGGTGCAACCGGGATTGAGCGGCATCGCGGCGGGGGGATGACCTGCACGTAGAGTCACTGGGCGTATGGTCCGGTCATGCGAGGTGAAAGGGGTCAACACGAGCGGATTGGGAGGTGGAATGGCCATTAACCAAGCCCGTTCGCCCTGAGCTTGTCGAAGGGTGAACGGCATAGGAAGTCAGATTGCTGGTTTAGTTGCTTCACTCCCCTCCTGTGCTTCGACAGGCTCAGCACGAACGGATTGAGGGCACAAGGAGGAACGCGGCACATTCCACGTAACACATTCGCGGTGCGAACAGAAATAGGAGGTTTTGCAGCATGGCCTATTACGACGATTGGCCCGTTCTCGGCATCGAGGACGTGAATCCGCGGCAGCAGCGCTTGTACGAGCAGTACGAGGACTACCTGCTCCACTACATCAAGCAGCTTTACGACGCGCGGGAACGCTACTGGAACCGGGACTTCTCCAGCCTGGATGCCTACGTGCATTCGGTGGAGCCCAACCGGCAGCACTTCCTGGATAGCCTGGGCGGTTGGCCGTGGGAGCGGCACGACATGCACCTGCGCATCGAGCCGCTGGCGACCACCGCGGACTTTCGCGTCGAGCGCGTGTACTATCGCGTGTTCGAAGGCGTGGAAAGCGATGCGCTTCTCCTGACGCCGCTTGGCAAAGGGCCGTTTCCCGGTGTGGTCTTGCAGATCGGTATCTACGGCGTACCGGAAGTCGCTTGCGGCTTCACCGCTGACGAGCATGCCGGCAAGGACAGCACCTACCACCGCATTGGCGGGCGGCTGGCGCGGCACGGCTATACCGTGCTCGCCACGCGCATGGTGACCGGTTTCGAGCCGGATACGCTGGCCGGACGCTTTGCCCCGAAGCTGCAAGAGCTCAAGAGCGCGCAACCCCACGCCCGCATGTACCTCAACCGCCTCTGCCGCACTATCGGCATGGACCTGTTTGGCGTGGAGATGTTTGCGCTCTCGCGGGGCGTGGACCTGCTGGAAAGCTTGCCGCAGGTGGATAGCGGCCGCATCGGCTTCTACGGCAAGTCTCAAGGCGGGCAGTCGGGGCTCTGGCTCGGCGCCTTGGATACCCGCTTGCAGGCCGTGGTCAGCACGGCGTGGTTCAACGAGCGCTACCAGAAGCAGGTGATACCCTCCGAGCACTACCGTCCGTTCGCTCTCACCGCGGAGGAAGACAAGATATACCCCCACCTGCACGAGTTTGCCGACAGCGACATCGCCTCGCTGATCTGTCCACGTGCGTTCATGGTGGAGGAGGGCAAGCACGACGGCGCGGTGTACTGGAAATTGGCCGAGCAGGCGTTTGCCGAGGTCAAGGCCATTTATGAACGGCTCGGCATCGGCGAGCGGTGCGAAATCCACGTCCACGAGGGCGGCCACGAGGTGGAGCCGGTCGAACCGGAAGAAGAGACGGAACGCATGCACTCGGTGCAGTTCTTAGACCGCTGGTTGAAGAGCTAGAAGGGCCAATACCTAGAAAAAACGGAACTATCACTTGCCTGAGTAGACTACAAGCCTACGGCAGAAACCCCTCATGCTTGCCAATCATACATGCGAAGGGATCTCAAAATACATCTCAGTATTACCCTTGTGCTGCAATACCACTAACGAATTGATACAGCCTTGCTCACAGTAGAACCAAACGCGTAAGCCAGAGCGTCGAAAAGATGGGTTGCCGCGGACTGGGAGTTCTTCAAGAGCTTTCTCAATGGACAGTTCTTCGTCAGACGCAACACTTGGAACGCCAAACTCATCACAACCGGGGACGATTACAGGTTTGTCTGGGCTATCCTCACTTCTGTTGTATACTTCAACCGTTTGTTGGTGCATATAATCGTGACCGCAAGTTGGACACAAGAGCCAATGTGGACCATTACCGTTGTGGTCAAACTCTGGTAGTTTCAGGATGAAGCCTTTCGCAACACGCTATTATTCGGGAACGAAGTAGTTGAATAGCTATGTCCAGCGGTCAAGGCTACTTCAGCCAATCAAACACCATTGTACATTGGCTCCGTTGACAGAAGGAAATGTGTCGAACGGATCAAAGCGTTTTGTGAATGCAGGGAACTGCACACACCGGTAGATGCCAGGAACTGCACACATGCTGCCGGATACGCCTTGCGCGTGAGGGTGAAGATGGGGTACAGCAGACATCGTAACCTCCTTCGTGGAACATGAGGCATGCAAAACGCTTGGTGTTCAGACCGGGCGTTTAGCTTGAATTATGACTCCATGCTAGGGAATTTATGGGCATGGGTCAATACTCCAAACTTGCATGACTGGCTTGGGTGAGCTTCTTTCCGGTACTGTCGAAGTAGACGGGACGTATGTGGGCGGGATAGAGAAGAACAAGCATTCCAAGAAGAATCTGCACGATTGATGGCATGAAGGCAAGGAGATTGTGCTTGGCGCACGTGAGAGAAGCGGGGATGTCGGCCGGTCATGATCCTGGATACGTCGGCGCGAACGCTTTCCCGGGCCATCATCAAGAATATCAGGCAGGAGTCTACTGTCTTCAGCGACGATGCAGGTGGGTACAAGAACCTTAAGGGATACTGGCATTCCTGGGTTCAGCACAGTAGCGACGAGTACGTGCGGGATAAAACAACCACGAATGGGATCGAGAGTCGCTGAGTTGTACTGAAGCGTAGCTACAAAGGAGTGCACCACTCCAAGGGCCCGAAGCATCTTCAACTCTACGTTAACGAATTCGCTGAGCGTATTAACCGTCTTGGTCTGACGGGTCTGGGCTGCTTAGAGTAACTGGTTCGTCAAAGCGTGGGTCATCGGCTGACATGTCGGCAGTGGCTCTCTCCGCCTTCCCCGGCGTTGGGCTGAGTATGGCTCAGACCGTTTTACCCAGCCATTCCAGTTCGGTCACTGCGCGTCATCCTTCTTGCCAGATTGGAAGTAGCCTTCGAGTAAACCTTCAATGCAAGACATGCGGCTGTCTAACCGAGAGAAGTCATCTTTGGTGACAAAACCCTCAACTAAGCCCTCGATGTGAGAAACACGATCAGAGAGCGCAGAAATGCGTGTCTCGACACGCCATACGATTCCCAAGCCTACAAGAATGACAGTAGAGACTGTAAGAAGATCGCTATTGGTCTCAATTGAGAATCCTTCTCTTTCTCCACAGTGCCACACTCTACTAAATTCGGTACCCTGTACCGAAATTGTGTTCATGATATAATCCCCCTCGCTACTGTCGCAAGGCAGCTTGTAAGTCTTTCTTATCCGAGAAGGGGCACATCGTGTAGATTCATGCGTGTCTCCTTGCGGCTCACAAGAAGTGCACTGTAGCAATTATTACTACACTACGTGTTGCAAAGGGGCATCTTTAATGAGGCACCTAGCACCTAGAGATGAGGATCGTAGCGAGCAAGAAATGGAGGTTATATGTTATCACGAAGAAGAAAAATGGAACCGCGGGTTCGAAGAAAATTGGGAAAGTCCATTGGACAAATCGTGGCGCGAATATCAGGAAGAGAAAGCAAAGCTGAATGTAATCTGGGGGTGGGTAATTATAGTCGTGTTTGGAGGAGTGGCTGTGCTCTATCTTTTTGCTGAGTTGAGATGGTTCTGATGAAGTACTACAAGCACACGCATTGCTGTCCGGCAACGCCAGAGTAGGCGCAGGTTGCAAACCTACGCTACCGATCTCCTGCCCAATCAATTCTGACTTGCAAGACCACCGCGCACTACTCCCCATTGCTCGCGGGAGCAGGCCGGATGAGCTTGCGCTGGCCGACGTCGGCCAAGGACGTGGCTTCCTGGTACGAGACGATGAAGGCCTGGCGCACGTGGTCGGTGCTGTTGCCTTTGGAGTGGTGCCACAGCAGGCCGTGGAAGAGCAACATGGAGCCGGCCGGCAGCGGGACGGGAATGGCATGCTCGTTGGCGTATTCTTCGGGCGTGAGCTTGCGGACGCAGGCCCCATAGTCCATGACTTCGTAGTCCTGCAGTCCCCAGCGGTGACTGCCCGGCACCACCCACATGCAGCCGTTGGCCTCGTTGGCGTCCTGCAGCGGCACCCAGATGGACATGCGCGTCTGGCTGAACGACTTGGGATCGTCGGGCCGCGTGTAGAAGGCCTCGTCCTGGTGCCAGTGGCAGACGATGTCGGAGTGGGGCACCTTGGAGACGAGTTTTGCGGAGTGAATGGCAATGCCGGGGTGCACAATATCCTCGATCAGGGACAGGATTCGTTCGTCGCGGGCGAAGTTGCTGATGAGCTCGGAACGCAGCCCCAACTGAAAAATCCAACCCGGCCGGTTTGCCATGGTGTCGCCATGCTCCGGCATGAGACGCTCGATCTCGTCGTTGAGGGTAGTGATGTCCTGGGACGGAAAGACATCATTTAGAATGACGAATCCCTGCTCGTCGTAGGTCTGAAGTTCCTGCGCAATCAAGGTGCGCAACGGCTGGGTGCTTTCATCTAGCGTCACTACCTTCGCCATGCCGCACTTCCTTGGTGAACCACTACGTCACACTGTCCTGAGTTGTCTAATCCGCTTTCCGTCGACTCATGTCGCCTGCATCTCGCAGCCCCGAAATCGCACGCTTGATCGTTCGCGGGCCGGTCTGTTCCTATTGTGCGGCAAATGTGCAATACGCTAATGCCGCTCCTTGTCTTTCACAAAGGACATTATACACAAATTGCCAATTTTTCTGGAACTTGAGGTTGCGTTCGTGTTGGCAAGAGGAATGACTAATAACGCCTACCTATCTTGCGGAAGAGCGGGGAATGAGCTCAGTTCATTCCCCGCTCTCTTGCGTATGCGGCTGAGCTTGCTCCACTTGCGGTGGGGCATTTTGCAGTAGGAGAGTCCCGTAACGGCGTACGGCGCAGGCTTGGGTCACCAGTCCGATGCAAAGTCCAAGCTGGCTAGCGAAAAGACTCCCTCTCCTCGAGTGAATAGACCGGGTTGATAGGTTACACCATCGAATATGGGAGTTTTCGTTGTATGCAGTGTCCATGCCATGGAAGTTAGACCCACTCAATACCCTTGTGGATACGGTTTTTCCCCTGGCACCAGCTCACGAACTGAACATGAGTATGTCG
>JAPOQA010000036.1 GCA_026710945.1 Chloroflexota bacterium | reverse complement strand
TGCCACCTGTTCCGGCGACCAGCACTGTCGCAAGTACCCCAGCACTTTCTCCCGCAAAACGTCATCCCGTTCCAACTTGCCGCCTCCCCAGCGCCGCGCCCATGCCTGTTCGGCGGCATACCCCGCTTGGTAGCCGTCACTTTGAGTCCCATTGCGTTTTACCTCCCGCGAAATCGTCGATGGCGCGCGATCCAGAGCTGCAGCAATTTGCCGGTACGAGTGTCCCGCGGTGTGAAGTCGGGCCACTTCACACCGCTCTTCAATGGTAAGCTGACTGTACTGTGTTCCCATGGCAACACCTTAGCAAAGTGTTGCACTTCGTTTGTGAGTCTAGCGAATCCATCTTCTCTCTTCGTCCGAGTGCAGAGCACTCCCAGAGGCGGGGGACAAGCCCCTGCGCTACATTGATTCTCCTTTGCACCCAATGGAAATCTCCTGCCGCAGTGCAGTTCGTCATTGCCCCTCGCCAGTCAAGCATTGGCCCGTCTTGTCCTGCGCAAGCGGGAACCCATCCTTTGGCGCCTATTGCGCGCGGTACATGCTATGGAACGGTGCAGTAGCTGCTGCGCAACATTGCTCTTTTTCTGCTCGCAAAGCGTTCTAAGAAGCGGGGGACAAGCCCCCGCGCTACGAGGAGTGTGTGATCCCTCACCCGAACCCTCTGCCCAAGGAGAGAGAATTACCCCGTAGTGCGGGACATCCTTTTGCGTAGACTCTATCATGAAATGTTTAGAAATTTGGCAGAATTTGCCAAATCATGTCGGCAACCTCGTCAGCCCCGAGCGCCGCGCTCACCACACGCCAGCGGTCGGGGTCCGATTCGGCGAGTGCGTGGTAGCCAGCGGCAACCTTGAGGTGAAATTCCACGTCGAGGCTGTCCATGCGATTGGTCGACCCGTCGCCGCCGGCGCCGAAGCGACGCTGCAGCCCGTCCTCCACGGGCAGATCGAGCAGAATTGTCAGGTCGGGCGCCAGGCCGCCGGTGGCAAATGCATTAATCGAACGCAACGTCGTCAGGTCCTGCCCGCGGGCGTAGCCCTGGTACGCAAAGGTCGAATCGCTGTAGCGGTCGCAAATGACGACGTGCCCGGAGTCGAGCGCCGGCCGGATGACCTCGTGCACAAGCTGTGCCCGCGAGGCGCACATGAGAAGCGCTTCTGTGTGGGGATGGATCTCGACGTTTTGCCGGTCGAGCACAACGCCGCGAACGCGGTCGCTGATGGGCGTGCCGCCCGGCTCGCGGGTGGTCACCACCGTGCGGCCGGCCCGCCGCAGACGCTCGGTAAGCCGCTCTACTTGGGTGGTCTTGCCGGAACCCTCCACGCCCTCGAACGTTATAAAGTAGCCCTGCGGGGTGTCTGCCATACGATCTCCATCCCACATACGCTTGGACTATCATTCCGAGCGTAGCGTCGAACAATGTTCGCGGAATTAAGAGTGCTGAAGCCACTTTACTGGGTGAAGCATTGACCCTAGATTCCTCGCTGCGCTCGGAATGACATGTGTGGTCGACACAGTCCAGTGAGTAGAAGCTTTTTTCAATGACTTACGCAACACATACCGGAATGACATAGGCTGTCAGCGAATTACGCAACGCATACAGGAAAGACATGAGTCGGACGCCATACGTTACACTCCCGCCAGTGCCCGCGCCACTTGGATGAGCGCCTGCACCCGTTCAGGAGAGTCCGCCTCGGCGTAGATGCGCATGATCGGCTCCGTGCCGGAGAAGCGCACGCAGACCCACGCGCCGTCGCGCAGCGTATAGTGGAACCCATCTTCTGTGCGGCGTGCGACGACTTCGCCATTCGCGATTTTCGTGGGCACGTGCGCTTGCATGCGCGCCGTGATATTTTCTCGCTCCTCCTGCGGGAAGTCCAGGTCCAGGCGGTCGTAGCAGTGGGGACCCACCAGGCTGAACAGGTGTTCCACTATATCCGTGGGCGCGCGGCCGGACTGCACCACGTAGTCCAGCAGGAAAAGCCCTGCCAAAATGCCGTCGCGTTCCGGCACATGGCCGCGAAAGGCGTAGCCGCCGCTCTCCTCGCCGCCCAGCAGCGCATCGGTCTCCAGCATCTTCGGGGCCACGAATTTGAAGCCCACCGGCGTTTCGTGCACGGGCACGTTGAAGTGCTCGCCAAGGCGGTTGAGCATGGAACTGGACGTGAACGTCTTGACTATCGGTCCGCGCTGACCGCGCACTTCGAGCAGATAGAGCGCCAACAGCGACATTACCGTAAGTTGATTCAGGAATTCACCTTTTTCATCACACGCGCCGAGGCGGTCGGCATCGCCGTCGGTTGCGAGACCTAACCGCGCCCCCATTCTCGGTACCAGGCTGAAGAGGTCCTGCAGGTTTCCCGGTATCGGTTCAGGGTTGTGCAAGTTGGGGAACATGGGATTGCGTCTGTTATGGAGATCAAACACCCGCAGGGAGCCGCCTTGCAGGATGTTGCTGAACCAATCGCATCCGGCGCCAAACATGGCGTCTACCACCAGCGTGCCGTCCCAAGCGCGCAGACCCTCGAGATCGAGCAGTTTACTGATGTGCGTCAGGTACGCCGGCGCGGGGTCAAACTGCTCGTGGAGGCCCTGACTCTGCGCTTCGGCAAGTGACAGCGAGCGCACGTCGCGGGGATGCAGCGTGCTCACGATCTCCTCAATTTCGGCCAGTTCCTCTGGCGGAGTTGCACCGCCGTACCCGGAACGTACCTTATATCCCTGGTAGTCGAAGGGGTTATGGCTCGCCGTAAGGGTTATTCCGCCGCCGGCCCGGCGGTTGACGATGGCGTGGGCGAAGACCGGCGTAGGCGTGGGCACATCGGCAAGAGCAACCGGAATGCCATTGCCGACCAGCACCTCGGCTGCGGCCGCGGCAAACATCTCGGCATTGAACCGGGTATCGTAGGCTACGACCAAGCCGCGTTCCGCCGGTTCCGGTTGGGCTTTCAGCCAATGCTGCGCGACCGCCTGCGTAAGCAAACGCACGTTTTCGACCGTGTAGTCGTCGCCGATTACGGCGCGCCAACCGTCGGTACCAAATCTAATTGCTGATGAACCCATATTGGTTTCAGTGCTCCTTAACAGAGATGGCAGGAAGTGTGCTCATTGTATTCGTGAGTCTTATTGGAAATTGGAATCAGCCCGCACTTGAAATCGCCAATAGTCCAGGGTATCCAGTAAGGTCTGTTCCAGAGGAATAGTTGTACGCCAACCGGTCTGCTCCTGGAATGCGCGCGGGTCTGCTTGGAGAATCGGCAGGTCGCCGGGTCGCAGGAGCGTCGGGTCGGTCTCCACCCGCACCTCTACCTGCGTGAGGCCCAACATGATCTGCAGCATTTCGTCAATCGAACGTGCGGCGCCGGAGCCAATGGTGTAGACGGCGCCGGGTGTCCCTTTTTCCAGCGCCAGCCAATAGGCGCGAGCCACGTCACGCACGTCGGTGAAGTCGCGCTTAGCGCTCATGTTACCCACTGTTAGGTTCGGCGGGCGCAATCCCGCCTCCATCTCCGCCAATTCCCGCGCAAAGCGGGCGATGACGAAGTCCGGCGCCTGGCGGGGTCCGATGTGGTTGAACGGACGCACCCGCACGCTGGACAACCCGTGACTCTGCCAATACTGCAACGCCAGCATGTCCTGCCCGACCTTACTCACCGCATACGGATCAGCGGGGCGCAAGGGCGCTGTTTCGCTGACAGGGATGTCTTTCTCCTCCACCATACCGTAGACGTTGCTCGAACTCACCACAAGCAGCCGCGCCGCCGGCACGTGCTGCTGCATCGCCAGGATGACGTGCAGTTGTCCGAGGATGTTGGTGGTGAGGGTCGCGGCTGGGTCTTGCCACGCGGTCGGTACGTGCGCCTGGGCAGCGAGATGGAAGATCCTGTCCGGCCGGATAGCGGCCAGCGCGGCTTGCATGCCGTCTTCGTCAACGATGTTCGCACTATGGAGTTGCACGCGATCGCCCAGGTGCGCGAGATGCGGATGCGGCCCCGGCGTGTGCGCCAAGCCCCATACGTCGGCCCCTTGCGCCACGCACACGTCCGCGAGGTGGCTGCCCGCAAAGCCGGTGATGCCGGTAATGAGTACACGCATGGGGGCGGCTTCTCGCATCACGTGAAGGGGTGGATTCCTGTGGCGATTATACGCGGCAGTGATTGGCTGCGGCAACCGCAGTGGAACCCTATTACTCAGGCTACTCAGGCGCTGCGTGCGCGTTGCTAGGTTCGGCAGTGCTTGGTTCCGGAGCGTGGTCGAAATATAGTGCTTTGACCGCGAAGAGCGTGGTCAAAATCGAGTCGACGAGGATGCCGAGGCCGAATAGCAGCATTACGCTTAGAAAGTCCGGCTCCCACAACCCCGAGACGTAGAGCAGAAAAGCAATAGCGTAGACCGTTCCGTTCGTGATAATTGATTGATAGGCCATGTACCGGGTCTTGCCGAGCCCGTAGAATAGGCTATCCGTAACGGTGTTGAACGAGAACAAAACGTACGGGACAAAGAGCACGGCAAATGCCGTTGTAGCGTATGCCACTGTAGCCTCGTCCGGATTGAGCGCCCTGGCGGCCATCTCCCAAAATGGCACGAAGAGAAGCCAGACAACCATCATCATCGCCACAACGATCAACGAAGTGTGCCAAAGTTGCCGTACACGCTCTATCTTGGCGCTGTTGTTTGCGAACAGCGCCTTGGCTGAATCCGCGAAAGCCAGCACCGGCACCAGCATGAAGCTCCAAAAGATTTGAATGGACAGGTAGTAGCCTCCGATCTCTTCGGTGCCGATCGAGTTGACAATTCGGATAATCATCACGAAGTAGGCAACGTTCCTGACCAAGCTGTCCAGCCCACTACCTGCGCCTACCCCGACATAGGTACGAATGTCCTGAAACGTCGGCTTAGCTAAGAGTGCCGATGCAGAGACTCCCATGGTAGTCAGCAGCGCGTACATCGCGACCGCAAATAGCAGTATGCTGGCCAAGATAGACGACCAGGCGACGCCGAACACGCCGGTTCCCAACGAAAAGGCATACCCGCCGAAGAAGAGACTATCGAAGGCGAATCTGACCAAAACGTTAAGAAAGGCCATGCCCAAAATCAGCGCCCTCTTGTTCAATGCTTGCAAGATGACCATTGCCGCTGCGAATAGAAGAACGAAAGGCGTGCCAAGTACAGTGACGCCCAAGAAGTCTCTCGTCTCCGCTTGAATTGCCTGAGGCGTAGCAACGATCTCGACGAAATTGCCGCGAAAAGCAAAAGCGGCCACGGTAAAGACGGTGGAGACAACGAATATGAAAACAAGGACACTCTTCAGACGGTCCAACTGCACCACGGCGCTGCTGGCAATGCGGCTGCCGACGAAGAAGTAGATGGCAAGAACCGTCGCTTCCTGAAAGACTTCAATCACGAGATTGACAAACTGCCACTGGGCCACGATCGCCAGAGCGCCAGGATCCGGGATGGCATTGCCGATCAGGTGGACGCGATAGAGCTGATAGACGCCCGGCAGCGCAAGAAAAAGGAAAATGAACGTGAAGAGTCGCCAGTCCCAGAGCGCCAAGTGCGCACGTATTTGGCGAAACATACTAACTTGCGTTGACATACGTTTAGTATAGTGGAAGCGCCAACAGTGTCTAGAGCTTGTCTCATAAATACATCGCTCCGTAGACTTGCCCTTCGACAGGCTCAGGGCGAACGGAAAAGGTAAATCTCGTTCGTGCTGAGCCTGTCTGTCCTGAGCCCTTCGACAAGCTCGGCACAGGCTTGCCGAAGGATCGAAGCACGATTCGGCTTATCGAGTCGATTTCCGCGTCGGCCTTTAGTCAAATGCCGGGCGATTTGAGAGATAGCAGGGCAGAATTACGAGGTAACCCGCCACTGGGGGCGTTTACAGCTTCTGTGCCTGGTAGAGGTCTTGGAACAAGCCCGGCTGCTCGCGCAGCGACCTGGGTGCGCCTTCTTGCACCAGTTTCCCTTCATCGAGCACGAGAATCCTGTCGGCGCGCATCACGGTGACCAGCCGATGCGCCACGACAATGGTGGTGCGACCCCGCCGGGCAGTTTCAAGAGCGGCACGTATCTCTAGGTCGATGAGCGCGTCCAGGGCAGAAGTCGCCTCGTCCAGCAACAGGATGCGCGGCTGTTCCACGATGGCCCGGCAGATCGCCATACGCTGCCGTTCGCCGCCGGATAAGGCCAGACCGCGCTCTCCAACATGCGTATCGTAGCCTTTCGGCAGCGACTCGAGGAAGCCGTGGAGCTGCGCGGCCTTGGCTGCCGCGACGACATGCTCGCTGGGTAGCTGGCGGGAAGGGTACACGAGGTTTGCAAGGATGCTGTCGTTCCAGAGGAAGACGTCCTGTGGCACAAGGCCGATCATCCCGCGCAGGTGGGAGAGTGGCAGTTCTTCAACAGGCGTACCGTCCACCAGGATCGCTCCGGAACGCGGTTCGTAGAAGCGCAGCAGGAGATCGATGACTGTGCTCTTGCCGCCCCCGCTCGGACCCACGACGCCGATGAATTCACCAGGTTCAACGCGAAAAGACACATCTTCCAGACCGAAACCCTCCCGGCCGTAGTCGAAAGAGACATCTGAAAATTCGATGGTGGCGCCGCTTGGACTAGTTGTGTCTTGTGCGGTTACCGCATCATGTGAATCCGTTCGTGCTGAGCCCCTCGACAAGCTCAGCACAGGCCCTTTCGAAGCACGAACGGATTCGTCATTCTCGCTCGGGAGACTGAGCAGCGAGTCGATCCGCCCGGCAGCGGCTTTGGCCTGGCCGGTGCTTATGTAGCCGTCCAAGATGCCCTCCAATGCGATATAGGCGCGCGGCACGTAGATGATGAAGGCTACCAAGCCGCCGATGCTCAGCCGACCGTTAATCACCTCGTATGCGCCGTAGCCGTACACTAAGCCAACCGCGAAGTTCTGAATGAGGTCCAGCGGCAGCGTTAACACCAGGTTGTGGAAAGTAACGATCTTTGCTTTGATGCGCCAGTCGGCCTTGATCCACTCCAGCCACCGCGCTTTCTCATGCGGCTCCGCAGTGTGGGCACGGATGGTGCGCATGCCGGGAATCACGTCTTGCAGGTAGCTCATGGCATGTTCTCTGCTCTGGTGCAATTCCCCGTCCATTGCTTCCGCATAGTGCTGCATCCGTTGCGCAAAGAGGTAGGAAAGCGGAAAGGCGATCAGGCTGACCAGCAACAAACGGCCGTTGAGAAAGAACATGACGCCCAGCGTTCCTAGCAAGAGCACGGCGTTCGTGAACATGGGGAGCAACTCATTGCTCACGTACACCTCGCCGATTTCGCCACAGACTTTGGTTATGGTGCGAATGATGCGCCCACTTGCGATTCGCTCAAGGTCTTGCATCTTCACGTACAAGGTATGGTTGAAGAGCGCCCGCCGGAGCGACTGCGAGACCGCTTCGCCAATGTTGGCGCGCAGGTAGTTTTGCACCGCCCCCAGCGCCATTGTGATCAGCGGAAAAGCAATAATGCCAATTAGCAACGGCACAATCAAGGCAACATTGCCTGTAGGAATCGCCTCGTCGATGAGGCGCTTGACGAGCAATGGAGTGACGAGACTAACGCTAGTGCTCACGATGACAAGCGCGATGATGCCCGCGATGAGGTGCCAATGGGCGCGCAGTTGCCGTGTGACAACTTGGTAGGTCGTATGGTTTCGCTTGATGGTATACCCTCCTGAAATCAGTTTGCTACTCCGCGTTAGTAAGCCCTCCTTTCGAGGAACAACAGCGGTGGCATCGGGCTGGCGACGCCGACCGCTGCGATAAGGGTGGGTCAAGAGGCTCTGGTTGTTCCCTCATTTTGGTGGAGCGACTGCTCCTGACATGACGGAGCTTTACTCTCCATTGGATGGAGCGGCTGCCCGTCGACTTTCCCCCTTCTGCCTGCGGACGTGACCGTTGTCCACCGACGTGAAGCACACTGTTTGTCTTTGGGGCGAAGCGGCTGCTCGTCGCCAAGACCCTCTTTCACCCTCTCCCTTGATGGGAGAGGGCCGGGGTGAGGGTGATTCGCGACGAGACAAACGCCCGTCCGGCCGTTTCAGAGAGTGGATCGCCTAGCCCTGCGCATCAGTGCGGGGCACAAAACAGCCAGTATACGCGGCAGGCGAAATTCGTAAAGAATCCGTCCAACATACCCCGTTTTGGCGGCACATGTGCGCGTGTACCGTCAAGGTGGTATACTGTTAACACGAATGAGACAAGCTGCGGTGTATTGCAAACACTGACATGACAAAACAAAACACCCGGGTCAATTGCCCGGGTGTTTATTCATTTAACGACAGAGAGAGTGGCTGGTACTTACTTTTCCATCAAGAACCGGACCCTACCGGCTCGTCTTCTCGCATTTCCAGATACACGGCGTCGGCCAACACGCGGTCTCGCATGTGGGGCTTGATGCTGCGGAAGGTCGTTACGTCAACGCGTCGTCCGAAGAGCTCCTCCAGATAGAAACAGAGGTCCATGTAGCCTACCAGCGTCAGAAACGATTCGGCCAACTCTACCAGCACATCCACGTCACTCTGCGGAGTGGCCTCATCTCGTGCCACCGACCCATAGAGCGCGATCTTCTCTACGCCGAGACGCTTGAGTTGCAATCGGTTTGCTGCGAGCTTGCGCAGGGCGTGTGAACACGTTAGCGTTCTTGGCGGCCTCATTCTAGATGTCATCACATATCTTCCCACAGCGTAGTAGAGACCAAACCCATTCCGCAGAATACGTAACCGCCCTCTTCTTCATGGCAGTTTATACTCCTGCGTTTGTTATCCTACTCAGGATAGTGTAATAATCATACTTGAAAGATCGGAAAAGCAAGCATCACGATGGACGTACGCTTCGCGGACAACGCCCTAGCAAGGTTGGAGACCGAACTTTCTTTCCGTGGAAGATGGCCGCGAGCGGTAGTGAGAGCGTTTCGCAAACGTATGCAGGCTATACGCGCAGCCTCCGACGAGCGGGTATTCTACCGTTTGAAGTCCTTTCACTACGAGAAATTAGCAGGCGCGCGCAGCCATCAGCACTCTATGCGCTTGAATAACCAATTCCGGCTAATAGTTGAGTATGAAGGAAAGCCGCCCAATAAGATTGTCGTAGTGATTGCGATCGAAGACTATCACTGAGATAGCAGCAAAGAGGAGGGCACTATCACATGCCCAAGAGGACGGTAGCTGAGGCGTTTCCACCTGGGGAATTCATACAGGACGAACTGGAGTCTCGCGGTTGGTCGCGCACCGACCTGGCAAACATCATGGGTCGTACTGCGCGCCTCATAGATGAGATCATCGCTGGCAAGCACTGCGTTTCACCGGACATAGCCAGAGAACTTGGCGATGCGTTCGGCACGGGCGCGGACTTCTGGCTGAACCTCGAAGCAGCGTATCGACGTCATACGCCGTTGCAGACAGGGGATCATGGCAACCGCCGGCAGGAAGAGCGGCAGGTCGTGTAGGCCGCGGCCTTATCGATGCGTTCCCACCAGCACCTTCGATTCCAGCAGCACCTCCAGCAGCGCATCCAAGCCGTCGCGCCATTTCTCTTCCTGACGTCCCACGTGCCAGCGGACCACGTTGCGGGTCAGGCGCACGTCGCTGCCAAACTCCTTGAAAACGCGCATGCGGTCGAACACGCGCTCCTCGCGGAAGCGGATCACGAGCACGTCGTCCTCGAAGGCCAGCGAGAGGATGCCGTTCTCCGCCGCGCGGGCACGAAGCCGCAAGAGCGCCAGGATGTTCTTCACCGCCGGCGGCGGGGGTCCGAACCGGTCGCGGAGTTCTTCGGCAAAGGCTTCCGTATCCGCCCTGCCCTTCAGCGCAGCCGCCCGTTGGTAGAGCTTCATCTTGGTGCCCACGCCGCCCACGTATTCGTCCGGTATGTAGGCGGCAAGCGGCAGATCGACAACGGTCTCCAGGGCTTGCTCCGGCGGCAAGTCTTCTTTGGGCTTCTGGCCGAGCATGGACTGCACCGTCTGCTGGAGCATCTTCGTGTAGAGGTTGAGGCCCACGGCGTTCACAAAGCCGTGCTGCTCGGATCCCAGCAGGTTGCCGGCGCCGCGAATCTCCAGGTCCCGCAGCGCGATCTTGAAGCCTGCCCCCAGTTCCGTAGCTTCCATGATGGCGTCCAGCCGCTTTTCGGCCTCTTCCGAAAGTTGCTTCACCGGGTTATAGAGAAAGTAGGAATAGGCCTGCACGTCGGCGCGGCCCACGCGTCCCCGCAATTGGTAGAGCTGCGCCAGCCCAAAGCGCCAGGCGTCATTGACGATGAGGGTGTTCACGCGCGGGATGTCCAGGCCGTTCTCGATGATGGTTGTGCTGACCAGAATGTCGAACTCGCCCTGCACGAAGGCGTGCATCACCTTCTCCAGGCGGTCGGATTCCATCTGGCCGTGGCCTACCGTCACCCGCGCCGTCGGCACGAGTTCGCGCACGTGGTACGCCAGTGAATAGATTGTCTCGATGTCGTTGTGCACCATGAAGACCTGCCCGCCGCGATTGAGTTCCCGCTGGATCGCATCGCGGACCAGGTCGTCATTGAAGGCGGTGACGTAGGTCTTGACCGCCAGACGGTTGGGCGGCGGCGTCTCGATGACGCTCAAATCACGGATGCCCGCCAGCGCCATGTGCAGCGTGCGGGGAATAGGCGTCGCGGAGAGCGCCAGCACGTCCACCTGCTTGCGCAATTGCTTGAAGTGCTCTTTCTGCGCCACGCCAAAGCGCTGCTCTTCATCGACGATGACGAGCCCCAGGTCTTTGAAATCAACGTCTTTGGAGAGCAACCGGTGGGTGCCCACGGCAATATCGAGCGTGCCTGCGCCGAGGTCTGCCAGGTGCTGCTTGATCTCTTTCGGCGTGCGAAACCGGCTGACCAGACCCACCCGCACGGGAAACGGCCGCAGGCGGCTGCTCAACGTCTCGTAATGCTGGAGTGCGAGCACGGTAGTGGGCACGAGCACAGCGACCTGCTTGCCGTCGGCCACCGCCTTGAACGCGGCGCGGATCGCCACCTCGGTCTTGCCGAAGCCCACGTCGCCGCAAATGAGGCGGTCTGTGGGTTTCGGCTGCTCCATATCGGCCTTCACTTCGGTAATGGCTTTCTCCTGGTCCGGTGTCTCCGCGTAAGGGAAGGCCTGTTCGAGTTGCCGCTGCCAGTCGGTATCGGCGGCAAAAGCGTGTCCGGGTTCGGACTCGCGGGCAACGGCGACGTCCACGAGGTCGTGCGCCATATCCACCACCGACTGCTGTGCGCGCTGCTTGGCGCGTTGCCACTCCTGGGTGCCCAAGCGTGATAGATTCGGCACGCGCTCGCCCATGCCGATGTACTTTTCCACCCGGTCCATGTGGTCGGTGGGCACGTAGATGCGGTCGTCGCGGGCGAACTCCAGCACCAGATATTCGCGTTCGCCGGAAGGGCCGGGCATGCGGCTGATGCCGGCAAAGCGTCCGATGCCGTGGTCCACGTGCACCACGTGATCGCCAACCTGCAGTTCGTCCAACAGCCGCTGACCGCGCACGGAGGGCCGCAGGCGGGCCGCCGTGGGCGGCCGCTTCCAGCCGAAGATCTCGGCGTCCGAGAGCACGAGTAAGTTCGCTTGCTCGCAGCGAAGACCTTCCGCCAGTGAGAGCGGCACCACGCTGATGCTGCCCGGCGGCGGTGAACTTGGCAGTGCCTCATAAACTATGGGTGCGAGGTCGTATTCCAGGAGAATCTCAGTAACGCGCTCAACTTGCGTTGTAGCCAGCACGACGCGCATGCCCTGCCCGCTAAACTGCGCGACGCCCTTTGCCAGCCGTCCGGGACGACCGGCGTAGACCGGCAACACGTCGAGACCGTCGCTCTCATCCTCAATTTGGTCGCGCACGTCGAGTAGGGCGTATGCGTCTATCTGCTCTTGCACCGTGGCAGACGCATGATAGGATTCCGGCCAGTCGGCGGAGAGTTCGCCACCAGCAATAAGCCTGCTCTTGCGTTCAGCGGTCTGGGCTTCCAAGGCGGAGGCCGCGTCTTGCAGGTGTGCCGCATCTTCCATGAACAGCAAGCCATGCGGCAGGTAGTGAAGCAGATTGGAGTCGAGAAAGGGCATGGTGTAGAACGACGCGTGCTCAAAGAACACGCCCTCTTCCAACAGGCGCAAGTGGCGCTGCCATTGTTCGCGCACTTCCGGACGCAGGCCGCTGTGATCGAGCGCACGCACGTCGGCGGCAAAATCGGCGCTGCGCCACGTCGGCACTTCATTGGCAGGCAGGACGGAGAGAGCGGTATGCTGCGCCGTGCTCCGCTGGGTTGAGACGTTAAAGGGGCGCACCGAGTCGATCTCGTCGCCGAAGAATTCGATGCGGATGGGGTGGTCTTCCGACGGCGGGAAGATGTCCACAATACCGCCGCGACCGGTGAAGGTGCCGGGCTCTTCAACTTGCGGCATGGGCTCGTAACCAAAGCGAAGCAGGCGATTCTTGAGCGCTGCCGGGTCGGTGCGCTGCCCCGGCGCCAGCACGAGCACGTGTTCGCCCAACTCCGCCGGCGACGGCAGCCGCTCGAACAAGGCGCGTACGGAAGTGACGACCACCGGATAGTCCCCGGCAGGCATGTTGGCGCTTTGCCCCGCCAACAACGCGCCGAGCACGGCGATGCGCGCGCTGAGCGTGCTGGAGAAGTGGGGCAGGTTTTCGTAGGGCAGGTAGTCGAGTTCCGGGTAAAAGAGCACGTTCGCCGGCTGCGGCGACCACGAGCAGAGCTCCTGGTAAAAGCGGTGCGCCCGGTCGCGGTCGGCACAGAGCATCAGCAACGGCTGCGCCGCTTGCTGCTGGGCGAGGGCAGCCAGTACCGGCCGCGCCCCCGCGCGGCATGCTACCTGCTGCGAACTGCTTGCCTTTAGCCAGCGCTGCGCCTTCTCCGCCCACGGCAGAGGGGCCAGGAGCGCGCGAATGCCATCAAGATTCATCTACGCTGTTTCCTGCATGCATGCGAGGTTCCTGTGCACGTCGCAATAGCTTATCGGTATTGAGGGCGGACCGCAGGAGTTCTTGCGTGTCATTTTTGAGCGCCTCATGTGTGATTCCGAGCGCTTCACTTGTCATTCCATGCGCCTCAATTGTCATTTCGAACGCCTCACTTGTCATTTCGAGCGCAGCGAGAAATCTAAGAACTCCCGGCCTCAACCCAGCGATTTTGCATTCCACGGGGTGGAAAGGCAAGGGGGCGTTCGATTATAGATGATGTACAGCTTGAGTGCCACTTCCGGTTTGTCGTAACCAGGTCGGCAAACTACGCCTCCGGCGGCGCTGCCGGCTGCGGCTCTTTACAAGAGCTCGTCTGAGCGGCTGCCTTGGCGCGGCTATTGAAGCGCGTCATAGTCTTTTCTAGACCCTCAGAAACAAGGCTCAGCGCGGCTTCCACTGTCCGCTCTATCGTCTTTTCGATCTCGGGCTGCTCTTCCGGCAAGAAATCGCTGAGCACATGGACAATTGGGTCCATTCCTGCCGGCGGACGTCCCACGCCGATGCGCAGGCGCACGAATTCGCGGTGGCCCAATGCGTCAATGACTGATTCGACGCCGCGATGCCCGCCGTGGCTACCGCCGGCGCGGAGGCGCAGACGCGCGAACTCCAGGTCTATATCGTCGTAGACCACCGCAATGTTGTCCGATGGGATCTTATAGAATCGCGCCGCCGCGGCGACGGCAGAGCCGCTCGAGTTCATGAAAGTAGTCGGTTTGAGAAGCAGCATGGTATTCCGGCCCACCGTCGCTTTACCAAACCAGCCGTTAAAGCGCCGGTCCGAGACGGATACGCCGGTCTTGGCCGCAATGCGGTCGAGCACGTGAAAGCCGACGTTATGGCGGTTGGCGGCATATCTCTTCTCTGGATTACCCAGCCCGACGATGAGCCAGCGGGTGGGGTCTTCCGGTGTGAGAATCATCTGAATACCTGTATTAGCTTTTCAATACCTATGTCTTCTTGAGGATTCCCCTCATGCCCGTTTCGAGAACGGGGCAGGCTCTACCCCTCTCCCCAGGAGACCTTTGTGCAACTCAAGCGGTAGCGAAATAGTTCCCTCTCCCTCGACGGGAGAGGGCTAAGGTGAGGGTGGATCTCCTGAAATCTCTCCATATGCACACCGATTCTGCCCTGATACGTCTTGGCACTGCCCAGCGTAAAGGGCCATCGTAGCAAAAAGACCCCCTCACCCCGGCCCTCTCCCCTAGAGGTTGTCTCAATATTCTGGTGCGGGGCACGGAGAATGGGGAGAGAAGGACAGACAGATGGCGGGTGGGATGAACAAGACGGTGCCAGTGTCGGGTCTGTCCTTGGGGCGACGCTGGGCTAGACCCAGACCGCCACAGGG
>JAPOQA010000035.1 GCA_026710945.1 Chloroflexota bacterium | reverse complement strand
GGTTGGGGTGAGGGGGTCTTTTTGCTACGATGGCCCTTTACGCTGGGCAGTGTCAAGACGTAGCAGGGCAGAATCGGTGTGCATATGGAGAGATTTCAGGAGATTCACCCTCACCCCCGTATCGAGTACGGGGCAGGCTCTAGCCCTCTCCCGTCGAGGGAGAGGGAGCTCTCTCGCTTCCGCTAGGGTTACGCAAAGTTCTCCTTGGGGAGAAGGAGCCTCTCCGTCTGCCAGGTACAAGAGAGCAAGGTCGCCCAGGAAGTGGGAACCGGATAAGTGCGCGCTTCTCACTGCCATCCCGTTGCGCGGAGGCTCGTCCCCGCTCTTCGCCCGCCATCCTGTAGCGCGGGGGCTTGTCCCCCGCTCTTTACCTCCCCACCTGCCGCGCGAGCACATGCAACTCTGCCCCTCGCTGCCATCCCGTAGCGCGGGGGCTTGCCCCCCGCTTCTCGCCTCTCAATCCGCCGCAAGAGGACACGCAACTCGACCCTTGCCTGCCATCCCGTAGCGCGGGGGCTTGTCCCCCGCTCTTCGCCTCCCAATCCGCAGCACGAGCGCACGCATCTCTGCCCCTCGCTGCCATCCCGTAGCGCGGGGGCTTGTCCCCCGCTCTTCGCCTCCCAATCCGCAGCACGAGCGCACGCAACTCGACCCTTGCCTGCCATCCCGTAGCGCGGGGGCTTGTCCCCCGCTCTTTGCTTCCCAATCCGCCGCACGAAATCTCGCAACTCGACCCTTTGCCTGCCATGCCGCAGGGTTGGGGGTTTTTCCTCACTGCTCGGCGCGAATGAGTAACGCCAAATTGAGCAATATGCCTAGTTACTCGGCTCAGGCGTTTTCACCACGGTGGGACCCGCCGGAGTAGGTGTAGGCTCCTGGCTTGGTGGTGCCGGAATCTTCAGCTCCTGGCCGATGGAGAGAGGATAGGGGTCTTGTAGGTTGTTCGCTGCGGCGATCTGTTGCCACGTAACGCCCGGAAACTTGTCGGCAATTGTGCTCAAAGTGTCCCCGGACACGACCGTATAGACAGAGTCTTCAGACGGTTGTGCCGTCGCTCCCGCCACAGGTGTCGGGCTCGGACGAATAATAGTAATTGTCGGAGTCGGCGTGGGGGGTACATCCTCGCCGTCTTCATCTCCCATGAATGGAATGCAGCCGGCTGCCAGCACGACCAGGGCGACGCCCAGCACCATAGATTGCGCAATCGAACGACTATCCTGCTTCATGCTGACCCTCTCTGCTTCGTTACAGTTCGCAATGCCGCTCGCCTTCAGCCTTCGCTAGAATTCATTGAGGAACCCCGACGTACTCAAGAGCTATCCCAGGAAACGACAAGGGATAACGCTGCACTGAACTACGTGAAACCCATGGAAACATAGGGGACGGAGGCAATTAGGAGATACGAGGGGCTCTATCAGGAACGCTCCAGAGTCACTGCTACATCGGCTGGGCCGCTCACTACGAGTGCGAATCGAACTATCCAACGGAATTGCCAACTCCTCGGCGTGCAACGTTAATGTAGTACACACATAAAGCTCCTGACAAGTTTCTCGAGGAGCTGCACAGATCGTCGCGTGCGTCGTGGGCGGTCATCGAGATTGGGTCGAGCTAAAGTCATTGAGCCATTCCCACCCCTGAACGGTGTCTCACCCTGTCAGCAAATCGCCCGGCAGGTGCTCTACACGGTTTTGGTAGCGAATCACCGTCTCGTTCTCTGTGAATTCCAGACTCGTCATGCCTGTATTGTAGTGGTTGAAGTAGCATTCCCCCTGTTGCTGGCCGCCCATGAGAGCATGCAATAAGCCATTGGCCGCCGTGCCGTGGGTGATGATGGCAATGTGCTCATCCGTATTCTTTGCCATCGAGCGTAGCTCCGCCGCCACACGTGCCAGGCGTGATAGATACTCTGCCTCTCGTTCCGGCGGACGGTTCCACCAACCGTCAGCGGCAAAGTCCGGCGGGATGACATAGCCGGGAAACTGCTCATCCACCTCTGCACGGGTAAGCCCCGCATGTCCGCGCGGGCCACGCCCATCGCTTTCGTCATATCGTATGCCGCCCGACTCGTGCAGATCCAGCCAAATCTCCGGGTGAAGGCCGAGAGCGGCCGCCACCGGTTGCGTCGTTTGCAGCGCCCGCCGCATGGGACTACACAATAGGCGCGCGATGGCATAGCCCGAACGATCGCCGTGCTGTGGCTGCCGGCCCGGTATCAGCCTACTCTGCAAGTGCTCGCCAAGCAGCGCAGCCTGTCTCCGGCCCACGTCCGAGAGGGCTGGGTCAGTCAGGTAATTCCTTTCTGCCGGAGGCACACTCGCAAGCGGTACGCCCCGACGGTAGGTCACGTCGGCGTGGCGGATGATGTAGAGTCTCACGCTCGTCCTCCGTCCAATCTCCGTGTCGATTCATGCCGCGCTCGATGCACGAGATTCTCATCCCGCTCTTTACGTGCCTCAGACTTTGCGCCCGTCGCGCAGCGCATCAGCGTCTGCTGCATTAGTCCTGTCGCTCCACAATGCCCCAGGGCGTTAGCCGCCTTCCTCCGGTCGAAAGTTCAGATGCACCTTGCTCTCAGTGGGTTTGTCTTGGTCCTGGTACTTGCTGCCGAGCCCGGGTGAACCGTAGGGCCGGTCTACGGGAGTAGTCATCGTAAGAAACGAAATCTGCCCAATGAACATGCCCGGATAGAGCGGGATCGGGAGTTTTGCCACATTCGAGAGTTCCAGGGTTATCGTGCCGGAGAAACCCGGGTCGATGTATCCCGCCGTCGAGTGGATGATGAGACCGAGGCGCCCCAGCGAACTCTTACCTTCCAGGCGGCCCACCAAGTCTTCGGGCAGCCCCACGCGTTCAAGGGTAGTGCCGAGGGCAAATTCTCCTGGATGCAGCACGAACGGCTCGTCTTCCTCTACCTCGACACTCTGCGTGAGATCAGGCTGCGGTGCGCTCACGTCAATGTGCGTATAGCGGCTGTGCTCGAAGACGCGAAAGTGCCTTCCCAGCCGCACGTCCACGCTGGAAGGCTGCACGTGCTCCGCCGCGAACGGCTCGATGCACAACCGTCCCTGAGCTATAAGTTCTGAAATTGTTCGGTCGCTAAGAACAGACATGAGTTGCCACGCGCCATTCTCGCCGCGAATTGTCTACGTCCCACTGGTCAGTATAGTGCAGACGGAAGAAGGCCGCGCCCTTCACGTGCCCTTCGCAGGACCACACGTGTTCTCATGCAGTCGACGCTGGACCAGTCAAGGCACAGAGTGCTAACTGTCCCAGGTTCGTGCTATCCTATCGTGTAAGATTACTCCAATTCCACGTCAATTTCCAAGAATACGCGAAAGGAAACTGCGGTATGCAAGTCAAGTCGAAGCTGGCGTTACTTGGTGGCCCTAAGTCAGTGCAAAGCGATCCCGGAGACATTTTCAATTGGCCCATCGTGACCCCGGAGCACGAAGAAGCCGTCTTGGAAGTGCTGCGGCGGGGCGGCATGTCCGGCACGGACGTTACCCGGCAATTTGAGAGCGAATACGCCGAATGGATTGGCACAACGTATGCGCTCGGCGCGAACACGGGCACTGAGGCGCTGCGCGCGGCAATGTACGGTTGCGGCGTGGGCGTGGGCGACGAGATGATCTCGCCCAGCGTGACGTATTGGGCGTCGTGTCTGCAGGCGCTCTCGCTGGGCGCAAGCGTCGTCTTTGCCGACATCGACCCGGATACACTCTGCATTGACCCCAACGACATCGAGCACCGCATCTCCGATCGCACCAAGGCCATCGTGGCGGTTCATTACTGCGGGCATCCCGCCGACATGGACCCCATCATGGAGATTGCGCGCAAGCACAACCTCAAGGTCATCGAGGACGTTTCCCACGCCCACGGCGGGCTCTATAAGGGCCGCACGTTGGGCACGATCGGCGACGCTGCCGGCATGTCGCTCATGAGCGGTAAGTCATTTGCCACCGGCGAAGCGGGCATCATGACTACCAACAACCGCGAAATCTATGACCGCGCCGTGGCCTTCGGGCATTACGACCTGTACTCCGAAGAGAACATTGAGACCGAGTACCTGAAGCCCTATGCCGGTCTGCCCCTCGGCGGGTATAAGTACCGCGTCAACCAGTTGAGTTCGGCCATGGGCAGGGTGACGCTGAAGTATTACGACGGCTACATCGCGGAAATCCAGCAAGCCATGAATTACTTCTGGGACCTCTTGGAAGGCGTGCCCGGCCTTGCGCCGCACCGTCCCGCCACAGATTCCAACAGCACCATGGGCGGCTGGTACGCGGCCCGCGGCCTCTATCGTCCCGAAGAGGTTGGCGGTCTTTCGATTTCGCGCTTCGCGCAGGCCGTCTCAGCCGAAGGCGCGCGCTGCGGTCCTGGCACCAACAAGCCCCTGCATCCGCATCCGCTCTTCCACGAGGCGGACGTCTACGGCCATGGCAAGCCCACCGCCATTGCCAATGCGAGCCGTGACGTGCGCCAACCGCTGGGCAGTCTGCCGGTCAGCGAAGGAATTAGCGCGCGAACCTACAGCATCCCGTGGTTCAAGAAGTTCCGACCGCAGATCATAGAAGAATATGCTAGCGCCTACCGCAAAGCCGCCGAGAACTACGAAGAGTTGCTGGAAGACGATGAAGGCGGCGGGGAAGACATCGGCACGTGGCGGTTTTTCACACCGTCGTAAGAGTCGCACCACAGTGAGAATCGCGTGGCAGTCTATAGCAATCTCAGCTTATGATTTCAGCTGTGACCCATAGATGGTTTGCACGCTCGTTGTGAAATCCCTGGTTGCGCATATGAATGAGCACGATGCACCTGTCGTACAGAAGTACGACAGGTGTATCCTCTTTCTGCCATACCTGCCGTCATTCACCAAATTCGATCCGGCATGAGACCTTGCGTCAATGCTTGGTTTTGCCGCTCAATGGACGCGTATCTGCTCAATGTCCCAACGCAACTCCGCGAAATACCGGTAGCGCAGATTTCAAACCTGCGCCGCTTGGCACCCGGCATGAACAAACCTTTCGCTCACCCGTTTCGCGCCTCTCCACTCTGTTTGCCTCAGCCACGCCATTTCGGAGCGCAAGGTACGTAGCGCGGGGGCTCGTCCCCCGCCGGATCACTCAGGACCCCCACCACGTCAGCAGTTCGTGGAGTGTTCGAGGGTTTCACGCAATTTGTAGCAGGTGTGCAACGGACTGATCCTACAAGAGACGCAGGTTGCAAACCTGCGCTACCGGAGTTTGGAGACACTGGGCGTGCCATGTTCTTTGCAACGAGAGTCAATGCGACAACATCGGGGCTCGTCCCTTCTCCTCCCAATTGCACAACTCCTCCCGGGAACGGTGCAGTTTGCCTCTAGATTCACGTAGTCTCCTGCGACAGCCCGGTCGCACCATGCGCGAGCAACCGCCCCAATACCGGTATCGCATCAACAAACATGCCTGCATACCAGCGGTTTTTCACACCAAGCACTCTTTTGGCTTTCCGGCCTTTTGGCTTACACTGTCATTAAGAGGATAGTGTGGAACGCAGAGAGAGGTACTGGCTATGGATCAATTAGGGATCGTCCTTCTTGTTGGTGTCCTTATCATCAGCGCCTGGCTCATTATTCCCCGCATCTTTCCTCATCCGCAGATGAACTGCACCCGGTGTGAAGGCAGCGGCGCGGTAGACGAGAAGTGGCCTAACCCCGACGAACCGAGCGGTTGGCACGAACTCAAGGGTCCCTGTCCCAAGTGCGAGGGCAAGGGCAAAGTACGGGCAGCCTAGCGTGCGCTTTGGGCCTATGGGATCGCCTTGGCATGTCATGCCGAAGAGACTCTGGCACTAGCTGGCGCGATGCAAGCGCCCGCCCGGAAACTGCGGCCGCTCACGGCGCCTGGAAAGGCCACACGTGCTCCTCATACCCATTGACGCCGCACCCGAAGACGAGCGGCAACGGCAGCCCATCGTCACCGTCACGCTGGTGGCGATCAATATCGCAGTCTTCGTCGCCGCGCATAGCTTTGGCTGGAGCGCTCGCGAATACGGCCTGCAACCCGCCGGACTGTGGGCAGGTGAATTAGACCAACTCCGCAACCTCTTGCTCGCCGCCTTTCTCCATTTCGGTTTGCTCCACATAGCCGGCAACATGCTGTTTCTCTGGGTCTTTGGCGCAAACGTGGAAGACGAGATGGGACATCTGGGGTTTGCCGTCTTCTACCTGGTATGCGGACTGGGCGCGGGCATCATCGAGTCTGCCCTCTTTGCCAACGACACCATACCGCGCATTGGCGCCAGCGGCGCTATTGCCGGCGTGCTGGGGGCGTATCTTGTCCTCTTTCCGCTGTCACCCATCGGCATTTTGCCAATTCATATCGTCGGCTTCTGGATGCTGGGCCGTCTCACCGGTCATGCTGAGGACCGACCGCCGACGTTCGACGTCTCGGCTCTGATCGTCATTGGCGTCTGGTTGGTGCTCCAGATTATAGGTTCGGTAGGATCAGCGGTAGGACAGGAAGGCGGGATAGCCTACACCGCGCATCTTGGTGGGTTTGCCGTTGGCTTTGCGATTGTGCAAGTGCTGCGGCGCGGCTTTGGCTTTGCGCCCGATGCGGACGATAGTGAACCCGTCATCGTGAGACAGTCGGGAAGTCAGCTCTTAGTGGCGAGGCGTCCGCTTCCCGCCGGACATACGCTCAAACCTGAGGACATAGAACCATATACGTGGCGCCACTCCCTACCCGATGGCTACTTCAAACCTGAAGAAGCCGCAAGCCTGTACGGGAGGCGGTTACTACGGAACCGCTATCGGTACCATGCCATTCTTGAAGATGACTTGGAGTCAATGGATCCCGTTCCCTCGTAGTGAATGCGTGAGGCCGTCCTAAACGCTGTTTGGTCAAGCCTTTGATGGGCGTCACTTGGCCCAAACTCAATCTGTTTGCTGCAGGGCTTCCGCTACGTCTATAGTAGCCCCTGGGTCTTAACATCGATTTCTTGGGTCTAGTACTTACATCTTCTGCAGGATATTCGCCTTGAGCGTCTCGTATTCAGCCTCAGATATTAGCTCCTTGTCGAACATCTCTTTGGCTTTTGCCAGCTTCTCTACCGGGTCTTCTGCCACACGCTCATGGACAACGTCGCCATCCTCAGGCATCGTTATTTGCGTGCCGCCGGCACGGGCGCGCTCCTCTTCCATCAGTCTTACGCGCCGGCGCTCACGCCATTCCTGTTCCTTCTGTTGGCAAATAGTATAGAGCGCCCGAGCTTGGTCTTTTACGAGGTTGCTTGTCCGATACGTTTCCCCTTTGGTCAGCGTACACTCTAGAGCAGAAGAGAGCATGTTTTGATTTATCTTCACGTTCGCAACGTCTTCCCATAGGAAGTCATGGAAATCGAATCCCCTAAACCGGTGTCGCCGGAAAATGATCATGCGATTGTTTGTTGCCGCTACTGCGTCATACTTCTGGCCCAGTACGGTCCAAGCCTGGTAGGCGATGTACAAAATGCTTTCATTCGCTGTGAGGACGGACTTGACCTCTTCGGCAATCGGACGCAGCACGTCTAGTTTCTGGCTTTCGTCAATGCGCTCGATGCCTAGCTCCTGGCGTGCACCTTCGCCGGAGTCTGCCATGAAAATCTCTCCTTCCATGGGGTCGTGCAGGGGATCATTTTGGCGGCAGTCTGACGATCGCGAACCAAAAGTCCTCCAAAGACTGCACCACCGTCGCAAACTGCTCCAAGCCGACCGGCTTGGTAATGTAGCAATTCGCGTGAAGTTGGTAGCTCTTCAATATGTCTTCATCCTGTGAAGACGTGGTGAGCACCGCCACGGGAATAGTCTTGAGATCGGAATCTTCTTTGATGTCTGCCAGCACTTCGCGCCCATCTTTGCGGGGCATGTTGAGATCGAGCAAGATGAGGTCCGGCCGGGGCACAGCAGCGTAGGCGCCTTCCTTGCGCAAGAAGGCAAGCGCTTCAACCCCGTCGCCTACCACGTGCAGGTTGGTACGAATTTTGCTGCCGAGGAGAGTTTCCTCGGTGAGAAGCACGTCGCCCGGATCATCCTCGACGAGGAGGACCTCAACCGGCTTCGCCGCCTGTTCGCTCGCCATTCGCTCTTACTCCGTAACTTGTGGCAGGCTAAAGTAGAATGTAGCGCCGCAGCCTTCCTGGGATTCGACCCAGATGCGGCCGCCGTGTCGCTCGACGATCTTCTTGCACACGGATAGTCCGATACCCGTGCCCCCATACTCTTCCCGCGTGTGCAGCCGCTGGAAGATAACGAAGATGCGCTCGGCGTATTCCGGGGCAATGCCGATGCCGTTATCGCGTACGGAGAAGACCCATTCGTCGCTCTCATTTGCCGCTGCAATGTGGACCTGTGGTGTTGCTTCTCCACGGTACTTGATGGCATTGCCAACCAGATTCTGGAATAAGCGCCCGAGTTGCGCCGTGTCACCGTTTACGGTTGGCAGCGGGTCGTGGGTAACGCGCACGTTACCTTCCGTGACGGCTACGTCCAGGTTGGCCAGGGCTTCCTGGAGAGCATTGTTCAAGTCCACCGGCGCAAACTCTTTGCCGCGCGTGGTTACACGCGAATAGAGCAAGAGGTCATTGACCAGCGCCTGCATGCGCATTGCGCCATCCACAATGTAATGGAGGTAGACGTTCGCCTTCTCGTCCAACTGCTCGGCGTAACGCGATTCCAACAGATTGCAGAAACTGGCGATCTTGCGCAGCGGCTCTTGGAGATCGTGGGAAGCCACATAGGCGAATTGCTCCAGCTCCTCGTTCGAGCGGCGCAACTCCGTCACGGCTTGCTCAAGAGCTTGCTGGGCCGCTTCCAGCTGCTCAAATGCGAACGCATTGGCGATCGTTCCGGCGATCTGCGCACCGATTCTCTCCGCCTGTGCCAGGTGATTCTCATCGTATGCGTATGGGCGCAACGAGCGGATATTCAAGGCGCCGACAAACACCCCTCGCGCAATGAGGGGCACGGCGATCCGGGTTTGAAAGTCGCCGCCTAGGTCCCGCGCCGGCTGCTGTCCCGCCTCTTCCTCTTCAGCCGGCGTTCTAAAGAGTATGCCGCGGCGCTCACGTTCCAGAATGTCACTTATGCCGCCCGGCACTATTTCGTGCACCACGCCGCGTTCCCAGCCCGGAATATCACCACCCGCCGCGTACACCGCACGCACCGTATGCGCTTCCATATCCACAGCCGAGATTGAGAGACGATCAAATGGGATGAGCAGTGACACCTGATGGGCAAACTGCTCGTAGATCTCGTCGATATTGAGGGTTGAACTGATGATGCGGCTAATCTCTGCGAGAACCGCAAATTCGGTGGCATGTTGCCCCTGCTGCTCAAGTGAGACGACACCTTGGTTCCGGTCCTGTCGAGACGCCTCACTCATCTGCTGCCCCCGGGAGACCTTGGCACAACCCATGCCTTCGGCGCAAAGTCCCCCTCTCCCTGGAAAGAGGGCCAAGGTGAGGAGAAGTCTTCACCGTACTTGCCCAGCTCCTCGTGCCCCTCAAAATTGCGCCAAGGTCTTCTGGAGTATTTGCCGCTACTGTAAAGCCCACCGGTACGGAGTAGAGTCCCCAAATTTCATCTCTTCTGCCACGCTATTGGCGTGAGTATGCTAGAGTGGTACTTGCATTCACGTGACAAGTTTACCACACCAATCAATCAGGGGAGCCGACGACGGTATGAACACGAATATCTTCGAAATCCTCCTCGTGGAAGACGATAGCGGCGACGCTGAACTGCTCTACGAACTGCTTGAGCAGGTGCCGAATATGCAGTTCGATGTTACGCACGTGACGCGACTCGCTGAGGCTAGCGAGCAGACGGAACTAGAGCCGTATGACGTCATCCTGCTCGACCTGGCGCTGCCGGATAGCCAGGGTATGGATACCATTCGCACGATGGTGAATGCCGCTCCCACTATTCCCATCGTCGTGTTGACAGGCAATAACGACGAAGAGACCGGCCTCGCAGCATTAAGGAATGGCGCGCAGGACTACCTCGTAAAGGGCCAGGTGGACAGTGGCGCGGTCACGCGAGCTATGCGATTCGCAATTCAGCGGCACAATGAGCCAAGCTCATAGAGTAGGCAGCGCGCAGACGGTCGGAGCGCCTGCGCCTATTCAGCGGACGGCATTCGTCACCGCAGCAACTTAGAGTTGCTTCTCTTCCATTATCTTAACGACGATCCTCACGGCCGCATCACTATCGGTACGAGCCGCATTTATGACAAAGTCATAGAGTGATGGATCGTCCCAATCCACATTGAACATGCGGCGAATGTAACTGCGGCGTTCGTTATCAGAGCGCCGGACTTCCTCCTCGGCCCTGCCGAGATTCATGCCAATCGTCCTGGCTTGATAGCGGGCACGGTCGTCCGCTGGGGCCACCAGGCGCAGCTTGAGCACGCCGCGCAAGTCACCGAGAATGATGCCCGCCCCGCGTCCGACGATGATGGCGTCGTCACGCCGGGCAATCTCGCGGACCACCGAGCGCAAGGCTGTCCGGACAATCTCAGGCCGCACGCCACCCTCATCGCGCCGCGTCGACAGCTGGCGCCGCACGGGTCCTCCCGTGATCCGGGATAGGACGCTTTGTATTGCGCTGGGCTCTAGCCGTTCATCGTATGCCCTCACCACGCCGGTGTGCACTTCCAGCTCTTCCGCGACCTGCTGGATGAGCCGGTCATCATACAGCGGGTAGCCAAGTGTATTCGTCAGTTTGTCCGTAAAGTCGGCTTCACCGGTGCCAAGTTGTCGTGAGACGGTGATAATTGCCATAGAAACCTCCTAATCGACCACGTATCCCACTGCGGCGAGGGTGTCTTCCAAGAAGCGATGCGCGCGTACGGCCTGGTGGTTCACCTCATCTAGGGCTTCGCCACTCAGGCACTCGACGACGCATGGGCCGGCAAAGCCCGCGTCTTTGAGCGCGGTGAACACAGCGGGAAAGTCAACCAAGCCGTCGCCCGGCGTGACCATTACGTCGCCCTGCTGGCCGCCCACCTCATCCTTGATACACATACCGCCCACGATTGGGGCAATCTCGCGGATGTGTGCCAGCGGATCCTCACCGGCGTAGTAGAGTAAGTTACCCGCGTCGTAGCAGATCTTGAAGTTCTGGTGACTTACCTTCTTCCACGATTCGATAGTGTCCCGTGTCGTATTGCTCAATCCGCCATGAGGCTTGAGCATGAGCGTAATGCCTTTGTGCAACGCATACTCAGCGCTCTCACGCATGATGGCGTAGTACGTGTCGTACTGCGCCGGATCGGACGCGCCGCCGGTCATCACGTGGCGAAAGCCGAGTCGCTCCACGTAGTCTAGCTCTTGATTTAGCGCCGCCACTCCCTCTTCCACACTCGTCAAAGGATACGTCGCCATCATGATTGCAAATTTAAGGCCGGCATTCTTGACCGTGCGCTCGACTGCGGCCACTTCTTCCGGAGTCGATTCGTAGTCGATGAGGCGAGTCGGCCCCATGCTCATCGGGCCGAAATAATTGAAACCGGCGGCGCTCATCCCCGCGGCGGCGGCCTCAATTCCATATTCCCGCCACGGACGGGTAAAACATCCAAGCTGAATCTCCATATCCGGCACCTCTCCTCGCTGCGCTAGCTTCTTTACGTCACCTTCTTGTGCACATGCTTCTTCCAACTACGACTCCGACGGCATTGTGCCGGCAGGCCGTTTCGCGCTGGGCCGAAAGTCCGGCACTGTCAGCAATTTCGAATTCTGTTCAATCGACTCTGCGGCCAATATTGCCGGCGCCGCAGTATCCATTGCCCGATACAGGTCAAATTCCAGCGGCCTCGTGCCCAAGACGGCATCACGAAACGCCGCGTGCACGTAGTAGTCAGCGTCGCCGTGGCCGCTGCCTCGCGCTTCTCTAGGCGCATCCGTGCGCTGAAACTGCCAGTCCACCTCCGCCAAGTCGTGCATCTGGGCCTTTGCAAGCCACATCTTCGGTCGCTCCCGGGCCGACCGCCGCCATTCCACTGACCCCTGCGTCCCCATGATCTGGTACCAATGGTAATCACGCGGCGGTTGCGGCTGCGCGAAGCTCGCAGCCAACCGCAAAATCGCATCCTTCTCAGTCTTCATCAAGCAGACCTGCATGTCCGGTTGGGGAATTACGGGGTGAGCGTAGCTTGGAGCCTGCGTACTCATGCCCGTAACAGATACTACCCGATCGTCAAGCACGTACAACAGCGGGCTCAATTCGTGCGGCAGATAGTGGATGGAGGGCATGAGCGCACTCCACGTGGGCTCCGCCTCGGGGTGATCGGAAACTTCCGTGGGTCCGTAGAACGTGCCGGTCTCCTTTTCCCAAAAGAACTGGGAAACGTAATAGTGGAAGTACTGTCCTTCGACAAAGGTAACCCTACCGAGTTGGCCTTCCGCCACCATGTCGTGCCACGCTTGCATTACTCCCATGTAGCGCGTTTGCTCCGCCAACTGGTAGACCTTGCCGGAGCGCTCAGCGGCCACGACAATGCGCCAGCAGTCCTCGATATAATGCGCCGCCGGCACTTCCGCGTTGACGTGCTTGCCGGCCTCAAGGGCCTGCGCCGCCAATGCCCCTTGCCGCGGGCTGCGCACGGTCAATGCAATGGCTTCCACGTTGGAATCGGCGAGGATATCTTCGTATTGGGCGTAGGTGGCCACACCATCACTATTCTCAAGCGCAGCCAGGGCCCGCTCATGTGTGGCAGTGATGGGATCACAGAGCGCGACAATGCGATAGCCCGGTACGCGTTGCAGCAGGCGCATCCAACTGAGCCCACGGCCACCAAGACCCACGACACCTATCCGAATCTCTTCCATTACCACGTCCTTGTTTCGTATAACACCATTGGCTCTCGACTTGCAGCATCATGACACAGCGGCCGCGCCAAGCCGGTGACACCCCGGCCGTTCGCGGGGACTTCCTCCATCAGACGGCAAGTCCCACGCAGGCAAGGCGGTGAGCTCTGATTGTTAGCCTTCTGCACCCGCCGCCGCATCATTGCGCAATGGCTGCGCCGCAGCCAGAAACTCATCCGAAGTTATTGTTCCCGCGATGTCTCGCAACTCGTAATCGTGAATAGCAGTATTTGTGCAGAGCAAACCGTCGATCGTGTCGCTCGTTTCGATACCGGTCGTGCAGTCGCGCAGGAGGATGAGACCATACCCGCGCTCGCGCATGGCCAACATTCCATAGTCCCGATGGGGCACGCAGAGATTGGTGGCAAAACCAACGTAGAAGAGATAGAGAATCTTGCGGTGCGTGCAAAGCCGGTGGAGCTGATGGCCGTTGGCGATGACAAAGTCATCCGGTTGCGGAAAGACCGATTCATCAATGTACCGGTCCTGGTTGATCTGCTCGATCTCTGCGGCCCACGTATCCGTACGATCCGCGCGCAGGTGCGCCCACTCTCCTCTGCGCTTGGCAAAGTCCTCAGGCGGCCAGGCCGGCGCGGGACTCGCTTGCGGTGAGAGTTCACTGTCGCCGGCATAACGCAGCCACTGGGGAAACTTGTGTGCCACACTGGGCGACGGCGCATGAATCACCGTTACGCCAAGTTCGCGGCAGGCGTCAAGCACCGGACGAATGCGCTCCCGGCAAATCTGCCCTGTCCGCTCCACGTGACTCGCCGTAATGTGAATGTCCCAGCAGTCTACTAAGACAATGCCGGCCTGCTCCGGTGGGACTGTCAGACTAGCAGAACGGTAGCCAAAGTTTTCTTCACGAAAAGGGAGGCCTGGCGCGGTGGGTTCGTGGACGACATGCCGCGTCGAAATCGCGAGTGATGCCAAAGCGCAATCTCCTTCATCATACTGGCGACCTCTGCTCAGTTTCAGCGCGAGGCGGCGACCGCCCACACCTACAAAGACTATGGTGCAGCCACCGCCTCGTTGTCAAGAAATTGCCGCAGCTAACGGGGCATTCTGCTCCCTCTGTACACGTGTTCCGACATAGCGTACCCCGTATCTGTCTCCTGCCGCTGAACACCCCGATTGACCGGAGCGCAACGGCTTCCACATCTCCATGCTCTTTCCACCCTCGTTGTTACTTGGGTATAATACAAGCAGTGCAACCCCGGTCTTGTCTCGTCTCTTTTCTCCTTCCCTAGCCAAATCACGAGTCCGGTACGTTCATTCCCCATTCGCCGCACCCAAAGGCGCTAACCTCGCCATCAGAGAAGGCGCACGTACATGAGTCCCCTCCCAGTGGCATCAATTGACTCTGCCCAGACCACCCAGGACTTCGAGTTGCTGGCGTTGCATCGCTGCATTCACCAATCCAATCGCAACTTTCGGCTGGGACTGGGACAGGGACAGGAACTCATCAAGCTCGGTCTAACGAATCGACCAGCGGCGGCAATGACCTACCGCCTCACGCACCGCATTACCGTAAACCCAGGTATGCTCGCGCCGGAAGGAATCGTTACGGGCGCGCTCGCCGCCGACACGACTACCGGAACGTTCTTGGAACAACGACGCGCGGGCATTCTCTACAGACTTACCGATGCGAACCTCTTCGGCCTACGCCGGGAAGTAGCCCGGCTCGAACGCTGGCAAAAGCACCTCGTGGTGCCAATTCCCCAGGATACCGGCGCCGATGCGTTTGGGCGCTACCTTGACAATCTTGTCCGCGAATTCCAGCCCAGCGCAATCATCATCGGCAACGAGGAAAACCTGCACGACATTCATGTCGAAGGCCAGAACAGAATTCAGTGGTACGTGGACCGTTTCGTGACGGGCCATCGCGCAGTAAAGCGAGCCGATCCCCTGGTGAGCGTCCACATGTACGGCGAGGCGTACCACACGCTGCAGGACAATCGCCCATTCCTCCAGGGCGTACTTGGCATCCTTCAAAAGCGCGGCGTCTTACCGGATGCGCTATTGGTGCACTTTTACGATCACGCCAATCTCCTCCAGCCATGGCTTGATGAGATTAGTGCCGCCACAACGCATGCAATCCAGCAGCGGCTGCCAATTATCATTGGCGAACTCGGCCACTATGGCGACGTGATTGGCGGCGGGAACATCGTGCGCCGGGATGCGGAAAGTGAACAACGGCTTACACCGGACGATCAGTCACGCGCCGTAGCCCAACTCCTCACCGCCGCCACCGCCAGCATCGCCAAGCAAGCCTTCTATTTTGGCGCTATTGACACAATTAGCACCGGCGGCTACGAAAGCAGGAAGGGCTTGACGGTGTACAACGATAGTATCGGCAACATGACCCCACGACCGGCCTTGACGGTTTTCCGCTTTGTGACAGACCTGCTCGCCGGGGCCAGCGCGTCACTGAGCAGCACCCCGGAGCATGGCCTTTCGGTCGCGCACTTTGTGCGCCCCCCGCTCACGCCCGATGAAGAACGTGACCTGGAAGGCTGGTTCGTATGGGCGAATGACCGTCGCGGCCTGCCGCGGGAGTTCACGTTGCCGCCGGGATTCGTCGGATATGACGTCTATGGCAGAATGCAATACGCTGCTCGGGACGAACCGCAAGTGGTGCGCTTGCACGAATCTCTCAACCCACACATCGGCGGCGAGACATTCATCTTCTTCCGTCTCACCGGAAACACAGCGTTTCCACTACCGTAGGAGACCCCTGCGTTAGATGGGTCCTGTGGAAAGTGTACTATCCCCTCTCCCTGGGGAGACTTTTGCAACACTCAAGCCGATAAGAGAGAAGATCCCTTCACCCCCGCATCAAGTTCGGGGCAGGCTTTAACCCTCTCCCTCAGGAGACCTTTGCGTAACTCCGTCATTCCGGCTTGCGCCGGAATCCAGAGCGCCTTTACACCTAAGGATAGCATGATGTCAAGTCATTTCACCCCTATCTCATCCTTCCCCCTCAAAGGTGAGGGGTTATGCAGTGGTCTCTCAATGGAAGAGGGGACTTCCTTGCTGAGGTAAGGGTTATGCGATGGTCTCCTCAAGAGAGTGGACCGGAGCCACTCCAAGTTCAGTCGGATCCGTACTCTACACCCTCTCCTGGGGGAGAGGGCCGGGGTGAGGGCGAATCTTCATAGTTCCAGCCCAATTCCCCGTGATCGTTAGAGTTACGCAAAGCTCTCCACGGGGAGAGGGAACTCTCTCGCTGCGGCGAGGGTTTGGCAATGGTCTCCATAGGCAGGCAGCCGCCGGGTGTTCGTTCAACCGCTTAGCGTTGCCCGCTTCTCGTACGGTGCGTTGACCGGCCCCGAGCGCAGGCTGCTTGACGGTTAGGGCCCATGAGCGCACTTGTAACTTAGTCTTGCGCTTTTTTCTTCAGTTCGTAGAGCGTACTGATCGCTTCCAACGGGGTCATGGCGTCCACGTCAAGATCTTGCAGCTCCGTAATCACCGGATGAGGGCCGCTGAAGAGTGGCAGTTGATCGGCGCCATTCGATCCGATCAAGGCTGGCGCTTCACCCCGCAAGTGCCGCTCCTCAAGTTCGTGCAGCACCTGCTCCGCGCGCCTCAGCACCGGGCGGGGCAGTCCGGCAAGCTTAGCAACATTAACGCCATACGAACGGTCGGCGCCACCGGGTACCACTTTGTGCAGAAAGACTACATTGCCTTGCTCTTCCAATACGTCCACGCGGGAGTTCTTTACGCGTGGCAGCGTACCCTCCAATTCAGCCAACTCGTGAAAGTGGGTGGCAAACAGGGTCTTGGAGTTAAGGCCGGAGTGATTGTGCAAGTACTCCAGCACGGCGCGGGCGATTGCCAGCCCATCGTACGTGCTGGTGCCGCGCCCTACCTCGTCGAAGACCACCAGTGATCGCGGCGTAGCGTGAGTGAGGATGTAGCTCGTCTCCGTCATCTCTACCATGAACGTGCTGGCGCCGGCGGCAATTTCGTCCTGCGCGCCCACGCGCGTGAAGATGCGGTCCACGATGCCGACGTGCGCCGACCGGGCAGCTACAAAACTGCCAATCTGCGCCATGAGAACGGTGAGGGCAACCTGTCGCAGGTACGTCGACTTCCCTGCCATGTTCGGGCCGGTGAGCACGATGATTTGCTGCTCCGCATCCAGCCGCACGTCGTTGGGGATAAAGGGCGCTCCTCCCAGTGTCGCCTCCACTACAGGATGGCGCCCCTCGACAATCTCGATACAGTCACCTTCATCCAACACCGGACGCACATAGTTGCGGCGCGCAGCCACCCTGGCAAACGCGGCAAAGACATCGAGCTCAGCCAGGGCGAGCGCCAACCTCCGCAACCGACGCTCCTCCGCGGCTACGCTCTTCACGATGCCGGCAAATATCTGCTGCTCGAGCACGCTCTGCTCTTCTTCCGCGTTGAGCATGAGGGACTCGGCATCCTGTAATTCCGTGGTGCTATACCGCTCGCCGGTTGTCAGGGTCTGCTTGCGCATGTACCGCTCCGGTACGTCGGGCAGTGCACCTTTGCTCACTTCAAGGTAATAGCCATAGACCTTGTTGTGGCCAACTTTAAGGGACTTGATGCCGGTGGCGTGCCGCTCCTTTGCTTCGAGATTCGCGATGAAGGCCCACGCCTCCTGTGTACGCCGCACCAACTCATCCAACTCTTTGCTATACCCTGACTTGATTGGTGGTTGTCCCGGCTCCGTTGCAATCGAAGTAGCAATTAATGCCGCCACTTCCGGCGCCGGATCGACGCTAGCCGCGCGGGCTTGGATCGGAGGGTCCGAAGATGCGTTCAACAAGCCCTCTATGTCCGCTGCAACTTCCAACGAGCGGCCCAAGCGTGCCAGATCCTGCGGTGTTGCCAGGCCCTGCAAAGCGCGATGGGCAAGCCGCTCGACGTCGGCGAGTTTCCCCAGTTTTTCCCGCAACCGCTCCAACAAGACATGGTCCCGTGTCAACGTCTCGACAATCGCTAAACGCCCCTCGATAGCAGGCACATCCACCAGGGGCTGGGTAAGCCATTGGCGGAGCAGGCGACCGCCGATTGCCGAGCGCGTTTCATCTAGGACACCGAGCAGCGAGCCCTCTTCCTGTTGCGTGCGGTTATTGCGCAAGATCTCCAGGTTACGCAGCGTAGCGGGATCCAGACCCATAAAGGAATCGAGGGAGTACGTGCGCAGGCCGTCCAGACCGCCCAGGAATGACTTTTGCGTTTCCTCCAGATACGCCAGGAGCCCACCGGCGGCGCGGGACGCCAATGGCAGGTCGGCGCAGCCAAAGCCGTCAAGCGCGGCAACTGCAAGTACCCGCAGCAAGGTGCTCGTCGCTTCCTGCAAGTCGAAGTGCCATGATGCATACGAGGTGAGAGCCGTGGAGGACAGCTGCAGCGTCTTGCCTTCGGGAAACACACACTCTGCCGGCTGCAGCCGTCCCAATTCAGCGGCAAGGACAGCATCGGTATCTTCCCGGATCTCGGTGGCGGCGAACTCCCCCGTGCTGACGTCGGCGTACGCCAGCCCTACACCCTTCTTATCGTGTACGACGGCCGCCACGTAGGTATTCTGCTTGGCCGCAAGCAAGTCCGGGTCTACAATCGTGCCCGGTGTGGCGACGCGCACCACGGCGCGCTCCACCAGACCGTGTCCGGGCTCAGAGACCTGTTCGCAAATCGCAACGCGGTGTCCCGCCGCGAGCAGTCGTCCCAGGTATGTTTCCGCGGCATGTGCGGGCACGCCGCACATCGGCATCTTCTGACCCTTACCGAATTCGCGTGCGGTGAGGACAATCTGCAAGGTCTCAGCGGCAACCTTGGCATCATCCCCAAAAAGCTCATAGAAGTCGCCGAGACGAAAGAAGAGGAGCGCATCCGGGTAGTTCTGCTTGATGCGATAGTACTGCTCTTGTACAGGCGTCATGCTCCGAGAGGACTTAGGCATTGGCGTACTGCTCTTAGGAGACAGGCTTCTCACTATGTCACGACCGCATGGAAGAAGACGGCTCTGATTCATTCTAAACTGTTGGGACATGTAGGTGTTCAGGCGAAGCGCTACACTCCCCGGTAGCACCGGTTCGCACGGGAGACGTGCAAACCTGCGCCCACCTGCCAAAGAGGCAATCCAATTGATTGCGCTTTGCTTCCCTTACACCAAGATGCGGGGGACAAGCCCCCGCGCTACGGCTCTATAAGTCGGAATCGAGCCTATGGTGGCAAGGGAACACAAATGAGCCGAGGTACTAAGTCGCGGTGCAGTCTCTCTGCAAGCGGTGAAAGGGGTGCTTTCCGCTTGGCCTGACTTGGCTCAGGCGTCGGGCGACGCCGGTTCGTCCTGAAGAATCGCCGGCCAGCGATTGACGAACGTGAGCAGCAAGGTCGTGAGATTGGTGAGAGAGTCAAGGTGCACCAGTTCAAAGCCGTGCGTATTTTCGCACGGGAAGGCCAACGCCGCAATGCGGCCGATTGCCGCTACCTTGCGGGCTATGGAAGCATTGGTGCCATAGGACTCCAAGGCAGCGTGTTGCACATCTAGTTCGAGTTCCTTGGCCAGAGAGGCAAAGCGCCGCAGGATGCCCTCATCGTATACGTTGTAGGCGTCTTTATACACCAAGACCGGCGCGCCGCCGGCTTCCAGGCCGTATTCGTCAGCCACCGGGGCAATCTCTAACGCAATGTACGTATCTCCCGGCAAGGTACGCGCCGCAAACGGACCGCCGCCGCCGGCGTTTTCTTCCGTGCTTGAGAAGACCAGGTACACGTCTTGCGGCGGCGGACTGCCCACAAGCAGTGTGGCGAGAGAAAGGAGAATTGCCACGGCGCCCTTGTCGTCCAAAGCATACGTGCCCACGAAGTCGCCAATGCGTACCGGGTGCTTGCGCTCGCGCGAGACGACCGCCTTACAGCCGGGATGCACCCCCTGCTCCAAGAGTTCGTCCTTGCTGAGTTTCGCATCCAGGTGGCAATCCGACCATTTGAGCTGCCGACCCCCACCAGAGCGCACGGCCTGAATCGGGCTCTCTTCCGTCACGTGCATGGCGCCAAAGCAAAGTATAGCGGGTACCGTGCCGGCGTCCCCCAGAATGTCCATGGGGCCCTCACCGTACTTCCAGGGATACGTGCCGCCCAGGGTAGCTACTCGTATCTTGCCGTCGTCTTCAATGCGCTTGATGATCAGGCCAAGTTCATCTTTATGGGCGTCCAGGATCAACGGGCAGTCGCTGGCTGCGCCCGCAATCTTGGCAATTACGTTATTGGCAGAATCTTGCCAAACGTCGCATGGCAGAGGATCAAGATGTCTGCGGAGTACAGCGTCTATCTCCCGCTCGTTGCCTACGGGAGAGTGGGCTGTCGTTAGTTCTGCGATGAGGTCGAACATCAGACGTTTCGTCCGTTTTGCGCTACTTTGCCGTGACGTTGGGATTCGTCGCCCGCCTCTTCCCTACCATGCCGTAGCGCGGGGGCTCGTCCCCCGCCTCTTGGCGCAACATCATGCCCCTACTTGATACGAGGGCAAACGCCATCTCAAGGCAAGGCACTTAGAAGAGCGGCAGCTTTACCGTAATGAAGCGGCGGTGGATGCTACCCAGCGCGTGCACGGGGATGCGGTTTTCTGTTCTATCATTCGTTAGCGTGTCGACCACCTTCAAGCTCTGGAGCTTGTGCGTAAACGGGTCCACGCGCATCTCATCCCAGTGCCCTATCTTGGCGTAGACATCCCGCACAAACGTGTTTCCATCGAGCTCGGCGTCGGGTACGAATGTATCAGGCAATGCGGCGGCTTCCGTATCCAGGCTGCCGTCGGCGCGGGTTCGCAGCACCAGCGGGATGCCCGCAATAGAGTCGACGTCGGGATACGCTTCCAAGGATTGGGACAAGTCAGCATGCGTAAGCGCAAGAGTTATCGCTTTGCCGGAAACGCCGCGTATGAATGACAGCGGGACCTGCACGCGCACAATGCCTTCGGCGGACGTAGAGGGGGTGGTTGCCCGCCCCTCCCGCACGGCTTCAATCTCCACCGCCGCCGGCACGACAAGGGCTTGATCGAGGAATAACACGATCGCCTTTACCGTACGCGAAAGTGGATCGATAGTAATGCCACCGAGCGTGCCAACCGCTTCTCCACCTTCAGCAGAGATCGGTGCGCCAAGCGGTAAATCCATCAGTCTTCTCCCGTATCTCCGGCAGTTGCCGCCAGCCGCCACATCCGTCATTGCGGCGCAAGCCGCCAAGTCCGTCATTCCGGCGCAAGCCGGAAGCTATCTTTGCCACTAGGTTGTTTTGATTGTTTCAAGAACCGGCCCGCCATTCCCGCGAAAGCGGGAAGCCATCCACTCCGCACGGCGCACGCTGTCTCAAGCGGGGGACAAGCCCTCGCGCTACACTATAGATTCCTCGCTGCGCTCGGAATGACCTGAAATGTCAACACTACCTAACCACACGTCAGATTGAAGCCATTGTAGCGGAATCGGTCCTGGCTGGCTACCGCTACCCAACTCTAGCGAAACCGGCTGGATTCCCGGGTACGTGCACACGCGCCAAGCGTTAGCTCGGCACAGTCAGGATCATGCTGACGACAAACCCCACCAACAGTCCCCACCAGCGCCAGTCCGGCGGTTGCCAACTCCCCTCGCTGCGAGTTTCGGTCCATGCAAACGCGGCAAAGTGCGATAGACCCATCAGCAAGAGCGCAAGCCACGCCCACCAATAGCCGTCGCGGATGCCCCAATAAGCCAGCCCCCACCACGCCACGCCCATGATGAAGACGTGCAAAGCAATGTGGCGCGAAAACGCGTGCACTTCCGGTACGTCGCTTGCCCCCAGCCGGGGCGCCAGGCGCTTTCCATAGGGTCCGAAGCCGAGCAACGTCGCTACGGTTAGCGCGAAGTGAATGAGCGCTCCCAGCAGGAGAAGGAGCCAGCCGGCGCTAAAGAGACTTAGGTCAAATGACATCTCCAAGAACCCTACACTGTGTCTTCAATGTGAACGTCACCAGCTATGCCATCAGCAGTTGCCGGAATTTGGCGACATCGAGTCCGTGATTGAGTATGCGTGATTTGTGTTTGGCGACTGCTGTCCTCCAAGACTCTCCCGCATTTGATCTCCCGCCGACCGCGTTGTTAGGATAAGGCGCGCCGCTCGCGCTGGTTTCGGGTTTCCGGCACAAACCACGCCAAGTTACTTGCCGCCAGTGCGCCAACGCCCGCCAGAACAATAGCGGCAAGGCCGAGACCTGTAAGGTCCGCCACGGCGCCCACGACGAGCGGTCCACCGGTATTCCCACCGTCGCCAATTAGCCGCCACATGCCGAGAAACTCACCCATGGCATCGCGCGGCGCAAGATCGCTCCCCAGGGTCATCATCGTGCCGGAGCCGAGGCCGTTGCCTAAGCCCATGATAGCAGCCGCCGCGAGCAATCCGCCGTACCCTCCGGCCAAGGGCACCATGGCCATGCCCACGCCCAGGATTATCATAGAGGGAACCGATGCCCATTTGCGACCCATGCGGTCTTGCAGCAGTCCGGCGATGCCAAAGAGAGACATATCGATCGCCGCGGACACCGTGATAATGACGCCGACAGCAGTTGGGTCCAGCCCAAGTACTGTGCCGCCGTAGAGAGGCACGATGATATCGCGTCCGGCGCGGATCATCTGTGCGAGGACCTGGGCGCTTCCCGCCGACAGCAAGTCACGGCGGTATGTCCCCACGATTTGCGCCATGGTGCGCCAGTGGGGGCGGCGATGCGCAGCTTCGACCGGCTTACGCGACTCCGGCACGTACAGGAGCGTGATTACGAGGGCCACTCCGGTCAAAGCCGCCGCCAGCAAGAACGGCGTTTGCAGTCCAAGATTCGCTCCCACGAATCCGCCAATTGCCGGGCTCGCAAACACGCCGATACGGCTCACACCGCCAAACGCCGAAAGGGCCCGCCCCCGCACCTCTACCGGGATGACTTCTGAGATGAAGGCCATGCGGGAGAGCATCCACATAGCCGCACCGCCCCCGGCGATTAACCGCAGCAGCACAAGCACGTGGAAGTTCTCGATGAGGCCCATGAGCGCCAGGCAAATACATGCCACTCCCACACCCAGCAACATCACCTTGCGGCTCCCCAGGCGTTCCAGCATTACGCCCGACGGGAGATCCATGGCCAGCGTGCCTATGCCGCGGGCCGCTACCGCCAGGCTTACCAAGCTGAACGACACGCCAAAGGTCGTGGCATACAAAGGCAAGGTTGGGATCAAGAGTCCCTGTGTAAACGCCAGCAGAAAGCTGGGCACGTACACCGGCAGCATGAGCGCAAGGACACGGCGACTCATGAGTGGCTATAAGAAGGAATCGCCGCGACAAGGTGGCAGCAACTACCTTTAACGAGTACAAGAGCAGGCAGAAGTCGGTCTATACCACCGGCCCTGCCTGCCGCACTCAAGACGTGCGATGGGAGGGGGCCTACAGAAGAGTTCGTCAGCATCGCTCAGCAAGGGGCTCGTCGCTATCGCCACACAACGCACCGGCGCACTTACTATAGCACATGCCTCCCTGCCAGCAGCCTGCATTGCCTCGTTATGTCTCAGGTATCCGCACGTCATGGCAGCGAGGCAACTGCCCGGGTTAAGCACGCGCGCATCTATTGACTTAGCGAGCTTGCATAGATACGAGTAGTCTCGTATACTTGGGCAATCATTTCATGTCATGCGTATGGTGTGATTGCTTGAGAGATGAGCGAAAGTGGTGCTGCAAACGCAGTTGACCGTTACCACACGATTTGGCCTGAAGCGAGACGAAGCGCGGTGAGACCCAACGCAAGGAGAAGATCACAGTGTCACCCGAGGATCGCACGATAGTTTGCGTGGAGTGCAGCCAGTCGTTCGTATTTACTGCTGGTGAACAGGAATTCTATCAAGAAAAAGGCCTCATGCACGAACCGCGCCGCTGTCAGGATTGCCGCAACTCACGGCGGCGGGAACGCCAAGGTGAGCGTCAGATGCATGAAGGAGTGTGCGCAGAGTGTGGCACCGTCGCACGCGTGCCTTTTGTGCCGCGGGACGACCGACCCATCTACTGCAGCGACTGTTTCACTAACCGCCGCGAAAATTAGCAGAACCTGGGGTTTCGCCGGCTGTATGCGGAGAATTGGACCGCTGACACTGTGATTCCTTAGCCAAGTCTATAAGCGACGGGTGCTTGGATTTCGCTCGTGGGACAGGGCCATAGTCGGCAGAGCAGGTTCCTACTTTTCCGCCGCTCTTCCTTACCCGCACGTGTGGGTCATTTTGTTGCAGATTTTTCCAGTTCGTCGGTTGACAGGGATACTACCGTTTGGTAATCTTGACTGTGAAGCGCGAGCTCTATATAATCCTCCGAAATACCCGCACTACAATCTGTTAGAATAGCTATAGAAGCACCTGCTTCGTCACTCTGTTCTTTCCACAAGCCCATCAGTTACCTAATACTGCTTATCGGCGCCTAGACATTTCGAGACTTTGTAGTCTCTTTATCTTCCACTTTTCGATACGGATTACTTGGCGCATCGCACGTAAACAACTCGCGGCAGGGTAACTCACCAAAGGCGAAGGTCGTATCTGTTTTAATGCACCACGCCTACTATGCTGGGTACAGCACTAGTTGAATTCAGCATTGCTCTATATGGGTCTGGTTCGTTGTATTGCTTTTGAAGGAGGACACATCTGTCAACGGTACTACCCTCTCGCAAACGTGGCAATCGTCGTCGCAAACGTTCTACCCGCCATTGGATGCAACGTAATGGAACGAACCATACATCCAATCCAACCAACCAAAGGAGCGACCCCGGAGTGCAATACGCAGATTTAGACGCCAAACCATTGGCCGAACTGCGAGAGCGTGCGAGAGAACTGGGAATTAGCGGTTACTCAGTCCTCAAGAAGCACGAACTCGTCAACCGGCTCCTGCAGGCGCAATCCGAAGAACAAGGCAATCTCTACCGCACCGGGCTCCTCGAAACCATCGACGATGGGTATGGATTCCTGCGGCTTCATCGGTATTGGAATACCGGCTGGGCCGAGGATGTCTACGTAGCCCCCACGCAAATTCGCCGCTTGAGCCTGCGTACCGGAGACATGATCGCAGGACAAGTGCGTCCGCCGAAGGAAGGCGAGAAGTACTACGGCCTGCTGCGGGTCGAGACCGTCAATAACCTCGATCCGGAAGAAGCCAAGCGCCGTCCGCACTTTGAGAACTTAACGGCAATTTTCCCCGATGAACACCTCAACCTTGAGACTGCTTCCCCCAGCATTACGGGCCGTCTCATTAATCTCGTCTCGCCGATTGGCCGCGGTCAGCGCGGATTGGTCGTTGCTCCGCCCAAGACCGGTAAAACAATGCTCCTGCAGAGCATTGCGAACGCCGTCATGGCAAATTACCCCGACGTGCACGTCATGGTGGTCCTCATCGGTGAACGACCTGAGGAAGTAACGGACTGGGAACGCAGTGTGGGTGCTGAGGTCGTCGCTTCTACGTTCGATGAGATTCCGGAGAATCAAACCCGTATCGCGGAACTGGCACTGGAGCGGGCAAAGCGGATGGTGGAAGGCGGGCAGGACGTGATGCTGCTGCTAGACTCTATCACGCGCCTCACGAGAGCCTACAATCAGGCCATTCCGCCCAGCGGCAGGACGCTCTCCGGCGGTATCGACCCCGCCGCGATCTATCCGCCGAAACGGTTCTACGGCGCGGCCCGGAATGTCGACAATGGTAGCAGCCTCACGATGATTGCAACGTGTCTGGTTGAGACGGAAAGCCGCATGGACGACGTCATCTACGAGGAATTTAAGGGCACCGGCAACATGGAACTGCGGCTCGACCGCAAATTTGCCGAGCGCCGCATCTACCCGGCGATTGACGTTGCACGTTCCGGCACCAGACGCGAGGAATTGCTGTTTGAGTCTGAAATGCTCAGGAAAGTAGTCACGTTGCGCCGCATGCTCTCGGCCCTCGGCAATACCGAAGGCTATGAAGCCATGCTCAACCGTCTGGAGCGCACGAAATCAAATGCGGACTTCCTCGCACGCTTGAGCAAAGACGCGGTCTAGGCGCGGCACTCGCTTCACGCCGGGCACGTGCTCCTGCATCAATGAGTCCCCCTGGACGACAGGCTGCGCTGCTATCTCTCGCACGACTCCGGTTGCGGCAAGTTTTGTGCCTTCTCCTTCTCTTGCTCCTGGTCGCTTGCGCTTCGTCTGACTCTTCACGCCCGCTCCTCGAACTCCAGGTGAGTCCGGCTTCGCTGCAGGCCGACGGCTCGGGGTCTGTCACCATTCATTACCAAGTCGCGCGCGAGGCAGCCGTTTCGCTTGCGTTGCAGTCTGCCAATGGCACGGTGGCTGTCTTGCGGGACCGCGTTGCACGCGGGCCGGGCGCGTATTCCTTTGTCTTTCAGGGCGCCGTTGACGGTCGCGTGCTGCCCAACGGTGCATACACCGTTGTCGCCACAGCGGAGGACTCCCATTCAGGTGCGTCAGTTGAACAGCGACAGCCGCTCGCGATCGCCAACGCCGATACGTCACCCCCAGTGATCGAAGACCTCCAGGTCTCACCGGCAGTGTTCTCACCAAACCAAGACGGTGTAAACGACCGCCTGACACTTAGCTTCGCCGTTGCCGAGCCCGTGATCGTGGCAGTACGCCTCTTTGCAGGCGACGAAACGCGATGGCTGGTGCGCAATGTCGCTGCACCCCCCGGCACGGTGCGCACGTCGTGGCCGCCATCGGTGCGGCACGCTCCCAGTCTCAATCAGGCGGTGGACCGTTTACCTGCCGGCCGGGCGGAGGTGGAAGTCGCGATTTGGGATCCTGCAGGCAACCGCACCATGCAGCGCCACACCATTGAAATCGGCGAGACGGGCGTTCCGCAGGCACAAGTATCTGGACTTGAGATCACACCTGAAACCGTACCGCCCGGCGGTACGATAGCGGTCTCCGCAATTGTCACGAACGTCGGAGCGGTCACATTGCGTGCGGCGCCTCCGGGTCCAGCCACGTACGCCTGGGGCCAGGATGCCCCCTCGCTCGGGTACACGGCGGCCGCCGGAACCGTGCGCTGGGGCGTAGACTTTTCACTCAACCGCAGCGGGATCGGTTATCCGTTTCGCTGGAGCCTGGGTCGCGACCTCGCGCCTGGCGAGAGCGCCGCGGTAACCGGCACAATCACCGTGAATGAGAACTTTCCGCAAGATCCGGTACAGCTCTGGATCGGCGTTATTCACGAGAACAACCGGGTGCTCGCCGACAAGCGCGGCAACACCCGATTGCACCTCGAGGACGAGGACAACTAGGACGAGAGCAAGAGTTTAGCGCTCCCCTCGCAGCGCTCGATACGCATTACATCGATGCGTTGATCCCTTCCATTTCGCCGGTGACGATGCAGTCCACACGCTCGCAGATGTTGGTCACCCGTTCGGCGGTGCGCTCCAGGTTGTGGGAGACCCGGCTCAGATAGAGCCCGCGTTGCATCGTGCACGAGTCCTCGATCAAGAAGCTAATGAATTCGCGCGCCATCTGATCGCGCAAGGCATCTACCGCATCATCTTCATGCGAAACACGCTTGGCCTTCTCTACGTCGCGCTCCACTGAGGCTTCACGCGAGCGGCTCAGCAAACCGTTTGCTGTCGCCGCCATACGGGGAATGTCGATCAGGGGCCTGACGAGCGATTCATCATCCAGCATGACATTGTTTTTGCAGATGCCCTCCGCCTGGCTGACGGCAACGCCCACCATGTGCCCGAAAGCAACCACTTCGTCTTGAAATTCGCGGAGTACTGCCGTAAAGGGTGCGCGCAGTTCGATGCTATCCTCACCCATAGCCGGTTAGCCGAAGTATTATACTTACTCTCATAGGGCGTCGCTCCTGGCAAGCCGCATCCTCGCTGGGGAGTTATCCCATCCGCAGGCAAATGAAACGTTCGAGCGCAGCTCATCCCACGCGGGCGCAGCGAGTTTCTGCTGGCGATTCGCCCAACCGTGAAAGCGATCCAACCTGGCAGGCGGTCACCGCCGCCCTTGGGGTTGGGTAGGGGAATGCAGACACATGTATGTGGTCACGGTGAAACAAGCGTAGAGTCAACAGGTACACATTAACTCCACCATGTCCGTAGACGAAACCTTCTACCAACGTGTCATTGAAACGTGCTTCCCTAATATTCGGGTTGCGCACATCCGTTTCAAAGGCGGCGGGACTTGCCGCGTGTTCGTCGTCAATCATTCGCTGATATTTCGTTTTCCTCACGCAGGCGGCTCAGTAGATAACGGCGACGCACCTGAGGAAGACGGCGCATTCCTCTTCCACGAGAAACGCGTGTACGATTCCGTAGCACCTTTACTCCGGCTCCCGGTCCCGCGCTACCGCTACTTTAGCGCGGGTTGCGAGCAGTTCCCGTACCCGGTGGCGGGCTACGCTAGGCTGTCTGGCCGGAGCCTGTCCGGCTGCTCCATTTCGGAAGACGAGCTTCAGCGCGTGGCAGGCCAGATTGGCGCGTTCCTCTCAGAGCTTCATGCCATCCCGCTATCAACCTTACCGGCAGAGCTGCGCCCACCTTCCCCATCGACTATCGGGCGTGACAACGCGCGCAGCCTATTCCGCCAGGTGAAAGCGCAGGCGTTCCCGCTGCTTAGTGCGGAGGAGCAGGAGTGGACGAGCAATCTGTTCCGGGAGATGTCCGGCGACAGTTCTCTGTGGGAACTCACGCCCGTGTTCACTCACGGCGACTTCGACGGATCGAATATCCTCTACGATGAATCACGAGGGGAAGTCAGCGGCGTCATAGACTTCGAGGAAGCCGGGCAGAAGGGCGACCCGGCGGTAGACTTTTGCGCGTTGCTCGCGGGCTTCGGTACCGCCTTCCTGGAGGCCGTACTCAACTCCTACACGCTGGACGTGTCTCGTGCTATGCGCCGCCGCATCGAACTCATCGCAAGACGCATCCTCTTCATAGAGTTGCTCTACGGCATCCAGGTTAACGACCGGCGCTTTATTGACAACGCTCGACAGCGCCTGCACCGCGCGCGACACGATATCGACCCCATTGGCGACTGGCTGGACGTCTCCACCAGCGCGACGAGAGAGTAGGCGGCAACTATCGGCGTACACAGGCAACGCTGTCTTTGATTCACAAACCCGTCACGTCTGCGGTATGGTGGATTCAGGAGAGTTTGACGTACCGCCGTCCGGCGCTCAGACGCCGCGACGCCTGCAAAGGAGCAACCTGATTACTATGACGAGAAGAAAACTACTCGGTCAGGGGCTGGCTTTGGCCACCGTGTGCTTGGCAGCGGCGTGCGGCGGCACTTCGGATGAAACGGCGGAGGAACCCGCTGCCTCCCCCATGCCAACTCCCACGCCTGCCGCGACTCCGGTGACGAAAACGGAATCCATGCCGAAGCCCACTGCGGAGAGTGTCTCCCTGCAGGAATTCCCTGTTCCAAGCGGCGCGCACCCCCACGACGTGGCACCGGCGCTGGAGACCAACGGCATCGTTTGGTACACTGCCCAGCACCGAGAAGCCCTGGGCATTCTCGATCCCACCACCGGTGAAACGCGCCACATTCACCTTGGCAGCGGCGCGCGGCCTCACGGCGTGATCGTGGGTCCGGACAGCGCGCCCTGGATCACCGACGGCGGCCTCAACGCCATGGTGCGCGTCGATCCAGCCACAGAGGACGTAGCTATTTTCTCGCTGCCGGCTAGCACGGGCTACGCCAATCTCAACACGGCAACGTTCGACTCCAATGGCATCTGCTGGTTCACCGGACAGAGCGGCATCTACGGTCGCGTTGACCCGCAGAGTGGGGAATTGCAGGTCTTTAATGCTCCACGCGGTCGCGGCCCGTATGGCATCTGCACCACACCCGACGGCAATGTCTATTACGCCTCACTCGCAGGTAGCTACGTGGGGCACGTAGACACAACTACCGGTGCCGTCACGGAACTGGATCCGCCCACGGCGGGCCAGGGCGCCCGGCGCGTGTGGTCGGATTCGCAGAGCCGCATCTGGGTGGCCGAGTGGAATGCCGGACAGGTCAGTCTCTACGACCCGACAGATCAGAGCTGGCGGGAGTGGCGGCTCCCTGGCGATTCACCCCGCGCCTACGCCGTTTATGTCGACGAGCACGACTTGGTCTGGCTTACGGACTTCGGCGCCAACGCCCTTGTGCGCTTCGACCCAACTGACGAGTCATTCGCCACCTATCCCTGGCCCAGCAGCGGTGCCGCGGTGCGACAACTCCTCGGTAGGCCTGGCGAAGTTTGGGGAGCAGAATCCGGCGTCGATGCACTTGTCGTGGCCCGCACAGGGTAGCCTTGTGCACCTTAATCCGCGCAGCTTGACCGCTTAGGTCGCTGTACGTGAAAGGTTATCCGCCATAGCCAACGCACGTGAGCCTCAGGCGCGCCCCGCTGAGAGCGCCGTCCTCATCATCGGCGGCGGCATTGGCGGTCTGGCAGCCGCCTTTGCCTTACAACAGGCCGGCATTCCCGCCGCCGTTTACGAACGCGCGCCGGTGTTGCAGGAAGTAGGGGCAGGCATTGGACTCCGCGCCAATGGCAGAATCCCCTCGCCTGCGCCCTGCGCAATACTGCTCTTTGGCTCACCCCGCAGTGGTTAGCCCGGAATCGCGGCGATGCGGCACTCCGAGCAGCCGTTAGGAATCTGGACCCACAGGGCTTGCCCTAAACTACGGCTTGCACCGGTCTTGGCGACTTCACCCCACCTCTGCGCGAGTACCCGTCGTATGGCATCTGCAAGTAAAGCTCACTCGAGCGGACTGCTTCTGCTTCCGTCTATGTCGGTGTCGTAGACTTTTCGTACGCCTCGTCAACCGGCAAGTTCTTGCCCCGCGCCGCCGCGTTCGCGAGCGCATCGCAACGCTCGTTTTCCAGTATTCCCTTGTGACCGGGTACCCACTTGAAAGTAACGCGGTGCGTGCCGGCTAAATTGAGCAAGATCTCCCAGAGATCGGGATTGGCGGCCTTGCCCTGCTTCCCGCGTTTCCACCCCTGGGCTTTCCACCTCTCTGCCCAACCTTGCATCATTGCATTCACAAGGTATGCGGAATCACTATGCAAGGTCACCTCGCAGGGCTCAGTGAGCGTTTCTAACGCGCGAATGGCCGCAAGAATCTCCATGCGGTTGTTCGTCGTTTTGCGAAATCCGCTGGAGATTTCTTTGCGGTGTTGTTTGAACATGATTACCGCGCCGTAGCCGCCCGGCCCGGGATTACCGATGCAAGCACCGTCCGTGTAGATAGTCACGCGTTTCATATGGACATATTGGGTCGTCCCATGCTGCAATTAGACCACGCTCAGCCATGCAGTCAGCTTTCGCTAGGCCACGCCAAGGCCCGTGCTGTTTAGTCGCCGCTCCTTTCCCCAGTCGGGGCAATCTTCTTCAGCGAACCCGTGGCGCGCGCTGCCTTGCCCCAATTCCCTCCATAGCAGACCTTTGCACAACATGAAGGCTCTTGCACCCTCTAGGCTGGCAGCAGCGGAAACCCCCACTCCTTGGGAGACCTTTGCGTAACTCCGTCATTCCGGCGAAAGCCGGAATCCAGAGCGCTTTTACAACTAAAGACAGCATGATGTCAAGTCATTTCACCCCCATCCCAACCTTCCCCCTCAAAGGTGAAGGGTTATGCAAAAGTCTCCTTAGGGAGAGGGGACAATCTCCTTTCCACATGGGTTTTGCAAAGGTCTCTTGGGGAAGAGGACCGGGCTGAGGAGAAAACTTCGTCGCTTCAGTCTAGATTCTTGTTATTTGTCAGCGCTACACGATGGTCTCTTCCACATACACAATCACGGGGCAACATCTGTAGCCTGAGTTAGCCCTCTTGAATCGAACATTGGAAAATCTTACCGCGGATGTGGAAGCTGAAACTTTCCTCGACCTATCCACGTGCCAGACGGGTATATTGCTCGCGACCGGTGTTGAAGATTTCCAGCATGCGCTGCCGCTGGTCGTTATGGTCGAAGCGGCCTTTCGTCGTAATCCACGCGGTAGCCCGCTCGATTGCTGCCACGAAGAACTCAGCAGACGCCCTGGTAGCCGGGTTGGAACCACCAGCTTGCACGTACACCGGACTAGTGTGGGCCCATTGCGCATGGCCGTAACTATCGCGCTGCCGACCCCAGCAGCGCGCGGCAATCCAACTGTCGTTCGGAACCGTCAAGCGAGTGCGCAAGACGCCCTCGCGCAGTCCGTCACCGTATTCCTCGCGCGCCACCACCTCCCCGTTGCAGATGAGTTCGATGCGTTGCACCGGCCGCAATGCCTGCCAGCGCACAAAGGTATTCACCTGCTTGCGTCTGCTGGTGCGCATGTCCAGCACGCTGCCAGGCGGCTGCCCGGCAACGCGGAGAGTGAGCGATGGGCCGTTTGTAATGAACGTTGCCCCGCTCTTGAGACCATCCAACCACGTGTCGTACGAGAAAGAGTCCTCGAGCTGCACGTACACCCGGTTCGCTGAGCACACAAACCAGTCTGAGCCGGTGCTGACCGGCAGTTGAAATCCACAATTGAGCAGGTGGTACCACAGATCGTACTCGGGGTCTGACCAGTAGGGGTCAAAGAGATTCAAGGCATCCAGCCGCCCCAAACCGGCGGCAATGGGCGCCTCCATTCCCTGGCCGTTGTGACACCAGATCGTCACACCGCCCTGCTCCTGCGCGGCGGTACAGGCATCGATGAGGGGCGGGTAGTCCGGCGCTGATTCATCCACCAGCACACCGCGACTCAGTGGCTCCACGTGCTCTTGCAGCCGCACCAGCATCACATGGCCGTAGCCGATATCCCAAGGAGTGCGATTGTGACGAGATTCCTCACCTACGTCCAGCACGTGTCCCGGCGTGGTGGGGTGCTCCATTTGTCCCACTGGAAAGCGATTTGTCGCGTACTCCAATTCCTGGCGCTGCAGCACGCTGATAATGGTCACGGTGAGGTCTTCTACCGTGGAGTCGAAGCGCAGGCGTTCCTCCGGCCGGCTTTCGAACTCACGGTAGTGGATGTGTGTATTGCCGGGGTAGAGCCCTTGCTTGGGCAGACTTATCCAGCGCTGGAGCGGCATTTCGAGGTTGACCGTGCCTTGGGTTGGGAGGTCTACGGTCATTTCGAGCGGCGCGTACTCGGTACCCCGCTCCACGCGCACGTCCACCTGTCCCCGCGGGCCCTCGAGCGTGAAGGCGCCGTCGCAGTAGAAGAACGGGTTGGTCGTGCCAACGGTCTCCAAACTGTCTTCAGGGACAAGGAATCTGCCCTGACTGCTTTGCACCGAGACCTTCGCTGCCAGCGGGCTGCCGGTAGATGCATCGTGAATTGTGCCCGTAAGAGTTGCCACCGTTATCTCTTCTCCCTGATTGAGCCCATCGCATGACCCGCGCCGGCCGCCATGAACACCTAACTCTCCAAGAATGCCGTTGGAAGTCTTGTTACCTCTCCGTCCCCAGGAGCAAGACTTGCACTTCTCACTCCGCTAGCACAAGAGCTTCCCTCCCGCACGCCGCAGGCGCGAGACTTGCTCCCTCTTCCTCAGGTGTATGACTTGCGCCCTCTTCCTCAGGCGTATAACTTCCTCCCTCTCCCTTAGGCGTATGACTTCCTCCCTCTCCTTGGGGAGAGGGCCGGGGTGAGGGGAATCGGGTGCCCATCCACCCCAATTCCATTTGCATGCCAGAGCTACACAAGTGCCTGCTTGTGGGTCATGGCAATTGCCATTACTGCAGAAACGTGCGCTTTCTCTCAAGATCAGGATACACAACCTGCCCGGTTACGGTATATTCCTGTGGCAATGATCCTGCCGCATGGCACATCCAACCGCGCTACGCACCTTCAAAGGGAAACTTTCGCTTGGCTGCCTCCAGGTCTATTTCCACACCCAAGCCGGGCCCATCTGGGATCGTCACGCAGCCCTCACTGTCTATCGCGGGCGGCGGTGCGATCAGTTCGGTAAAGAGCGGATTGCCGCCCTGGCGAAATTCGATGATCGGACAATTCGGCAGTGCCGCCGCCAGTTGCAAGCTGGCGTAGAAAAGGAGCGCCGATCCCCAAATGTGCGGGGCCACCTGCAGATTTGCCGCATGTGCCAGGGTGCCGATGCGGCGTGCTGCCGTAAACCCGCCGACCACCGCAAGATCGGGTTGCAGGATGTCTGCCGCCTCGCGCGCGATGATGTCGCGAAAGTCGAAGTGGGTGAAGTCATTCTCACCGGTTGAAATGGGAATTGACGTTGCCTGTCGCACCCGTCGCATACCGTTCCAGTTGTCGCTGCTCACCGGCTCCTCGAACCAGTCAATATCATATTCCTCAGCCGCCTGCGCCAAGCGAATCGCCTGGCCCTCATTAAGGGAACCGTGGGCGTCCAGCATGATTCTGTTGTCGGGTCCGATAGCCTCCCGTACGGCGCGAATGCGCGCGATGCCGTCCTTAACGATGCGGGGCGCATCCATGGCGCCCACGCGCATCTTCACTGCCCGAAAGCCCTGTGCAATGTAGCCCAGCGCCTCATCTCCCGCGCCGTCCGCGTCAGCGTGACCGCCGCTTGCATACGTAGGCAAGCGGGAGCGGTACCCGCCGCCCAGCAGCTTGTAAATCGGCACACCGAGCGACCGGGCAAAAATGTCCCAAAGTGCCATGTCAATGCCACCCATAGCGCAAACGGTCACACCCCGGCGGCCCATGCGCGGCGCGCTCTGGCCGTAGGTGAGCGCAATGTCCAGGCGCGGGCCGTTGTACATCTTTTCCCAGACATACTCAGGCTGCGTGGGGTCTTGACCAATGATCTCCGGTCCGAGTTCCCGCTCGACAATGGCTTGCAATGAAAAGCACGCGCCTCGCGTGTAGCCATAGCCCGGATGAACCTCGCCATGGCCGACGAGCCCGTCGTCCGTCTCGATCCTTACAATGATGGCGTGGGTCTCGTCGTGAAGCCCATAGTCCGAAGGCCGCTCGCGGCCGCTGCTCTGCACCGGCCACCGCAGCGGCACTGCCTCTACCGTGCGGATCTTCATGCGCTCTTCCTCATGGAAACACCCATTCTCGTTGACGACGCTCGCGCTTTCCCTCGCGCGGCTCACGCGGAGTGATACGGTAGACAGCAGAGTCTCCTGCTGTTTGCGCCCACTCACGCACACATTGTAGCATTGCGTTTCAGACCGGTCTGCCCAGGGGAGCCGGGAACGAGCGCAGAGTTGTGGCGTGTGGTTGTCCCTGCCAAACCGAAAACCCGTATAATGGGTAGTAAACTGCGACAGGGGCTTCTCGAAAGCTCTGCACGGTGTTATTCACGGATAGGCTGAAAGTCGGAGACAACGTCGAGTTCTGTATCGCGGTATCCACGGCTGATCCCGCGCACAAGGAAGTGACCGGCACCGCTTAACTGGAAGTTCAGCGTCCGTGCCGGTGGGAGGAAAGTGTTCAATGGGAGATTTGCAGGCAACGGATCACTCCTTCGAGCCATTCGCTCGGCATGAATTCTATCGTGAAACCAACACTCGACTGGTTGAATCCGCCCTAGGCTTTCTCGAGCGGCTTGATCCGACCGTGCAGCGGCGCATCGTGGACCTGGGCTGCGGCACCGGTGCCATTACGCGGCTGGTCCTCGCCAAAGTGCAGGATCTCGGGTTGAAAGCACAGATTCTTGGGATTGACCCTTCTCCCTTGGCGTTGGACAAGGCTCGGCAGAGCGTTAGCAGTTCCATGGTCAAGTTTCTCAATGGCAGCGCCGAAAACGTATCCCAATTGGTCTCTTCTGCCGACGCGCTCTTCTTCTGCAATGCCATTCATCTGATCGAGGACAAACAGGCTGTCTTGCGGGAGGTCGGCAAGGCCCTCAATCCCGGCGGTGTGATTGCCTTCAATACGACGTTCTTCGACGGGGCCTACCTTCCCATTACAGAGAAGGCCAATCGCATATGGATCGTCCGTGCGGTGCAGAAGCTGCGACGAGAATATCCCAATGTCAAAGTCGTCAAGGATGCAAAGACAACCGCCATGCGCTGGCTCTCCCCCGATCAATACGAAGCGCTGCTCGGAGAGAACGGCTTTGCCGTTACCCACATGGAGTGCCGGCAAGTCGAAATGACACAGGAGAGCCTGGAAGACATTAGCGATTACTCTCTCTTCATCGAAGGGGTTTTGCCCAGCGTGCCGTTGGACATAGGCGCCGAGGTGCTCAAGCACGGCATCCGGGAAGCCCTAAAGGAGTTGAAACTAACCACGGTCCCCCGCTACTGGCTGCAGGTTGTCGCCGAAAAGACGTGACGCTTTGCGCTCTGCAACGGCTTGCGCTCGCCGTAGAGCGTAACCGGCGCAAGTGAGAGTTCTCTCTTAGGAGACGTTTGCGCAACCACAGCGAGCAGTAAGAGTCCTTTCTAACGCAGACGATGAACTGTCCGCACAACCTGGCGGGGGCTCCCTCTCCCTCGGAGACTCTTGCTCAGTCCAGGTCGGCAGCCAAAGTGACTCCCTCTCCCTGGGGAGAGAGCCGGGGTGAGGGGGGGGGGCTTTACTTGATCCGTCCCACGACCGTTAGTCCAGTTCAAGTACGCTAGAACTAGCTGAGGACTCGGGTCTCAACCGCCTCTACAGATACGTAATGTCCAGCCAAGCTCTCCCGCAACGCACTGAAAATATGGAACAACACCTCGCCGGCAAAACGGCGCTCGTAACGGGAGCCTCGCGCGGCATCGGGCGCACTATAGCGCTCCATCTCGCCGCAGCCGGCGCTAACGTAGCGATCAATTACCAGGTCAACGAAGAAGCCGCGTTCGAAACTGTAGCGCAGATCCAAAGCGATGGCGGCAACGCGCTGGCAGTCAGCGGGGACGTGCGAGACTCCGCAGCGGTCACGTCTGTCGTAGACGAAACCCTGAGCCGGTTCGACAGCATCCACGTCTTGGTGAACAATGCTGGTATCACCAAAGATACTCTCGTCCTCAAGATGAGCGAAGATGACTGGGACCTGGTAGTAGACACCAACCTACGCGGCGCCTTTCTCTGCACCCGCGCCGCGTTGCGCCCCATGCTGGCGCAGCGCTGGGGCCGCATAGTCAACATCACGTCAGTCGGCTGGCTGGTCGGCAATCCCGGGCAAGCGAACTACACTGCCGCTAAGGCCGGAGTCGTCGCGTTGACCCGCTCCACTGCCGTGGAGATGGGCAGCAGGGGTATCACGGTCAATGCTATCGCGCCCGGCTATATCCCCACCGACCTGACCCACGACATACCGCCGCACCTCATGGACCGCCTTATGCAGAAGCTTCCCATCAAGCGCGCGGGAACTCCCGAGGAGATTGCTGCGCTCGTATCGTATCTCACCGGCGACGCCGCCTCCTATATCACCGGTCAAGTCATCCACATCGACGGCGGCCTGACAGCGGGCTTGCTCTGAATCGGAACCCTCAGCACAGCAAGTGGCCCCTGTGTAAACCCTATGCGCCCGCTGCCAACGAAGCATAAAGTCTTCACTGGGTCTGCTTCTTGCTAGAACTCATCTCATAAATACATAGCTTTGCGCAGATCTGCCCTTCGACAGGCTCAGAAGGAACGGGAAAACGAAACGGCATGTCGAATCTATCTATGAGATGAGTTCTCGTTGCTCTTTCTGGATCTGGCTCGCCCGGCCTCCGGTGGTATACTGGCGACAGGTTCTCGTTCGGCGTTACCGCATCTCTCAGGCCTTTCCAAACAGTCGGGGGCAACGTATCCTTATGTCAAGCACAGTAACCGAGCGCATCCTCAAGCTGCTGCGCGACCACGGTGCCACCTTCTCGTTTAAAGAACATGCACCGGTGAAGACCAGCCAGGAAGCGGCGGCGGTGCGCGGCACGCCTCTGCACGAGGGCGCGAAAGCCCTCGTCTTTGCCGCGGACGAAGCGATGGTGCTGGCAGTGGTGCCCGCCCATCGACGAGTGGGCACGCGTGCTTTCAAGCGAGCGTTCGGCATCAAGAACCTGCGCATGGTCAATCCGGATGAACTGCGCGCATCGACAGGCCTGCCCGTCGGAGCGGTACCCCCGTTTGGCAGCGTCATAGACCTTCCAACCTACGTGGACCGCGGCCTGCTGGCGAACGAGCGCATCTCGTTCAACGCGGGCAGCCGCACGGCCTCGATCGTCATGGCATGCAAAGACTTCATCGACGTCGAGCAACCCACCCTCGCCGATTTTGCGGCAGACTAGCCACTCCACGCCAGGAAGATTGCATATTCTCAGCGGCCTTGAATCGGGAGTAGTGCGGAGGGCAAGCCCCCGCGCCGCATTTCTCCACCTGCGCCAACCTGCTCAAACCATTGAGCGGAGGCTTACCAACCGCACCGCATTGCTCCACCCTGAGCTTGCAGGCACAACCTGTAGGGCGGGGGCTCCCGTTCCCCCTTGGCTCCGCACTCGCTGAACAAGACCTATGCACATCCATGCCGGTAGGCGAAAACGCCTCTCTACTTGGGGAGTCTTTTGCGCAACCAGGGCCTTCTAAAGTGGAGACACCCTCTCCCTGGGGGAATGGGCCGGGGTGAGGGGAAATCTACACCAATGTCGCCCGGTTCCTGGGAACCGCCAGAGTTTCGCAATAGTCTCTCCCCAGGCGAGAAAACAGCCGCAGTACGCGCTTCATGGACATCTCGCAAGCCTCGACGCACGACTGCGTGCGTCGAGAGTCCGCAGCTCACGGCGCCCTATTTCATTGCGGTAGCGCAGGTTTGAAACCTGCGTCAGGTGCAGGCATCACCCTCATGCCTACCATCAATGCAAAGTGAATTTCTCACGCCTGACCGGCCCGCTAAGACTTCCTCTCACACCGGCAAGAAGGCGATTTGGGGTTTGCCAGCCGGCTGGCAAACCGGCCTGCCCGCAATCTACCGCAGCTCCCGTGCAGGAGAATAGGAGCCAGCTTGGGTCAATAAGCTCGCTGCCTCAGTGTAGGGCATGAAAGCTGCCATGTCCTGGGGAGCGGCGGCGCTATGTGGCGGCGCCAGGAGCTTCCGCAGCGTCCTCGCGATCTGCTCACTCTCAACTCGGCGCAATTCCGCACCGCGGCTGACGGCCCCGAGCGGCGGGAATGTACATTCCCAAGTCAGGCGGTCGTCCACGGTCACAAGACTTGCTGCCAGCGCGCTGCGTTCTTCTACAACCGCACCGACCTGTTCACATACCTGCCGCGCCTCAGCCCCCTGTGCTCGTTGCCCCCTCTGCTGAGCGGGAGGAAGGGTGATAACTCTCACCGCGCCACGCTCCAAGAGCGCGGACGGCAGCGAGTCTAGCAGGCGTTCCACGGTGGACAATGCCAAATGCGGACTCCACACGGTCACATGGCGCTCTGCCGCTTGCAGGTCTTCCAAGAGAAGGTGCCAGCCGGTAGGTTTGCCGGACCGTTTGGCGCCCGCTCCTTTGGAGTGAGACGGCGCCAACGGAACGCGTGGCAGCGCACCGGCACGTTCGCTTCGCACAAGCTCGGACGCCGAAACCGCCCACCCGGACTGCACGGCCTCTCCCAACATGCGCCGCATGAGCGCACGCGCGCCAAACGTGTCGCGCACGTGCTTCCAATGGGCGACGATCATCACCCGCTGCCGCGCCTGACTAAACACGCCGCTAAAGAGGGCATACGCCTGGGAATCGGGGCGGGAATCGTCAAGAGCAGACCAAGTGAAAGTACCCGGCGTCTCCACAGTATCCAAAATTACAATGTCTGCCCCCCGCTGAGGCAGGCATGGAGGCGCGTAAATGTCGATACCGGCGTTAATCTCCCGGTCTCGGGCCAAGTGAAGCAAGAGACGAGCTTGTGCAGCGTATGGCGTCACGACTGCAACTGTTGCCTTTGGTTCTGCCGCGTGGACCCGTTCCGCGAGCGCTACCGCCGCAAGGGCGCCCCCGATGTTCATGCGCCCTTCCTGCGGGATCGCTTCACTCCACGGCTTCAATGCACCGGTATCTACGAGCAACAATGGACTTTCCTGCCCCAACGCCTTCTCAAGGGGCACGGTATGTCCGCGCACCGGTAAGCGTCGCCGCACGCTGCGGCGCGGCCCCTGCAGTCGGCTTGGCGCCTGCATTAACAGCGATTTGCTGCCGTCCCCGGCAACGTCGAGCCAGCGCGAGACGGCTTCGGCAAACGACGGCTGGAGCGTATGGCGTTCCAAGAGGTTGACTACCCAGGCTGCAGATTGCGTCCCCAAGCCCGCCATGTATTCAACAAACGAGCGTCCCAGCCAGCGCCCGGCAACCGCAGTATGGGCGCAGTGCCAGGGTTGTAGCGCGGTCTCCTCGGTCGAAACTACGAGACGCGAGTGCGCGAGGCCCGCGGCCCAGAAGATATGCGGCAAAGGAATACCGTGGGCGTCGTCAATCAGCACGACGTCAAACGATTCAGCAGCGTGGGATTCCGCGGCGAGAGCTTGCGAGACCGTGCTCGCCACAAGTCGTGCTCGTTCGCGGGTGGCGAGTCGCACGCCTTTCATCCCGCCCAAAGCATTCCGGTGCTTTTCATCCACTTCACTCAGGCGTGCTTCCGTATCTGCAAGCGCCGCATCAAAACTGTCAGTGGTCAGCTCGTACTGCGCAAGCTGTTGCTGAATGCTGGCACGCAGGCGCTCCGCAGCCGCCTCATTCTCTGCGAGACGGCGCCGCGCTTCCGCAAGCCGTTGCGCAAATCCGTAGGCCTCCTGCCGCTGCCGCTCCGGATCAACGCGAAAGGTGCGCCGGCCAACACCTGTGGACCGCCGGGTGAGACGCCTGGCCTGCTGCCACACAAGCTCCCACCGCTCCTTCAAATACTGCACTCCCGAGGGTTCAACAGGTCTGGGCGCCGCGGCTTCCTGCCGCGCCAGCAGCGCAGCCACCTCTGCCTGCACAGCATCACGCTCCTCCGCTGCCCGCTGAGCCAGACCTACGGCCTTCTGCAGGACGCGAAGGGCTTGATTTCGCTCCGCCAGAGCCTTGCGCTCAGCCTGCAGAGCCGCCAGCTCTTGCTCAAGCTCGTCTTTGAGGTGGCTTTCAGCTCGCTCCATTGCAAGCAATGGGTAGGCGCTTTGCGCAGCCGGATCTGCGCTGCAGCCGCTCCGGAGCACCTCACCGGCTGTATAGGCGGTCCTGCTTCCGGTCTCGATCAACGTTCGGAGCACTGAATCTATCGCGCTGTTGGAGGGAGCGAGCACGAGCACACGATAGCCGGCCGCAATACTGGCTGCCGCAATGCTGCTGAGCAGGTGGGTCTTCCCGGAGTTTGCCGGACCGGCAATGACCGTCACCGTTCTTTGAAGTGCTGTGTCAAGCGCCTGCTGCTGTGCCTCGTCGAGCATCGTCGCCTGAGAGCTTGTCGTATCTTCGCGTACCTCTTCTGCGGCTAAAGATTCACCTTCAAAGAGCGCAGCACTCAATCCTGGGCTCGTGCCTGGCTCGCTCGACTGCTCCCCAAGCGCCGCGTGGAGCCGCGCAAGCGCAACCCACGGTTGCGCCACAAGTGTGGCGCGCTCGATGAAGCGTGCGGGAGCAACTGCCAGCCGCAGCGACGCGCGCAACCCTTGCACGGCAATAATGCGGCATGGATGCACCTGGCTCCCAATGTGGAGTTCGCCCGGCGTATCATCCGGGATTGGCAGCAGCGAACTCAATGAGAACGCATAGGTATAGTCGCTGTCTGCCTCTGAAGTCAGTGTGCCGGACAACACCTCCGCATGAAACGTTGCCGCTTGGGCCTTCATAGCCGCAACTTCAGCAGCCACCGCCTCTTGCAATTCTATGGGCAGGCGCGGGGAGCTCTCTCTTGCTGTAGCAGTGTCGGACGGGCGCACGTTCACTTTGCGATTACCGATCAAAATGCAGTCTGCTCTACCGCCTATAATACCGCCTAACACGGGCGGCGCTCCAAATCGACCGCCAAGAGTGTCAGCCCCGGCTGGCAAGTCTGGCAAGTTGGCAATTAGCTGCGAGGTAAGTAGCATTGAAGAGAATCATGCTAACCAGTCTTCGGTATAGGCCGCACGCCACATGAGATGACGCAAGGAACACATTCTACTGTCGCTGCAGTCGTGTAGCTGAGGCAAGTGAATCCTACAAAGGCATCGCGGTAAGAGGGAAGTAGCCCATGGCAGAAGCAGGCCCAAAACAAATACTTATCGATAATCATTTTGGCCCCTACGGCGCACACACGCTCTCACAGGTGGATCCCGCCGCGCAGATGGCGGCGTTGGGCGACATCGGTACGGACGGAGTGTTGCTGCAAGCCAAGTGCCATTGGGGTCACACGTACTATGACACTGCCGTCGGCAAGCGGCATCCGGCGCTCGACTTCGACCTGATCGCGGCCCAGACTAACGCTGCGCGCGAGCATGGTATAGATCCGGCGCTCTATTACTCGGTGCGTTGGGACGAGCACGCCTATCGGTCCCATCCTGAGTGGCGCAGCCACGATTCAGACGGCAACCCTCAGCCCGGCCCGCACACGCGCTGGCGCTGGCTCTGTCTCAACTCGCCCTATCGCGACTACACCTACGCCATGCTCGACGAGTTGCTTTCCCAATACACGTTTTCACGGCTGTTCTTGGACATCGTCCACTACCGGATGCTCTGTTTCTGCGATCACTGCCGGCAAGCCTGGGGAGAATTCTTTGGAGAGCCCTTTCCCGAGGTGCCGGTGCCTCCTTCCGGCCCTCAGCGCCGATCTAGAAGAGGGCGCGGCGCGCGCGGACATCGCCGTCGCTTTGCGCTGGAGCACCGGGCACGCCTCGCCGCCTTTGGCAATCACGTAGTTGAAACGTATCTCGCAGGCGTAAAGGAGCGCATCCAAGCCAGCGGCAAAGACATTCAGCTCACTCATAACGCCTTCTGGCCCTACATGCATGATGACTACCTCTTTGGCGAATCCGATGCCACCGGCGCCAACTTCTTTGCGCCCGCCATGCAGACGCACCGGCTGCGGGCAGTGGCGAAGGGGCGACCCGTCGAAATCGCCTTCTGCTGGGACAACGTCATGTACGCGGGGGTCAGCGAATGCCAACTAACGTACCAGGCCGCCAGCGCTCTGGCGGCGGGAGCCGACACCACGACCATCTGGGGTGCGCCGGACACGCGTACGGGCTTCTTTGGCGAACCGGTGCTGAATAAGGTAGCTGCGACATTTGAGAAGATTGGGCCGCTCGCAGATGAGCGTGCACGAGCTACAGCATACGCGGAAGTCGGCCTGCTCTACTCTGAAGAGCAGGTGGCGATCGGGAACGTGCCAACCGTACAGGGCTTCAGCCGCGACACGGCCGGCGCGTACAAGTACCTTACCGAACAGCACTTTCCCTTCCGGCTCCTCTGCGATGACATGCTGGAGGCATCCGATCTCGCCGGCTTGAAAGCAGTCATCGTCGCCCATCCGGGCGATCTCCGGCCGGAATCGCTGCCATTCCTGCGGGAATTCGTGGAAGGCGGCGGCCGGATGCTCGTCACCGGCGCGAACAACCTGCAGCGCGAACTCGACATCATTCTCGCCGATAGGCAAGACCATCGTGGGAGGCGCCAGGACGGTTGGTTTATCCACGCGCCTGAGGCGTGGCAGATTCCGGATTGGGAGTTGGCATGTTCCCTCGGCCACTGGCCGCTGCGGAATTTTCCCGGCTTTGGGGAGCTTGCGTATACTCTAAAACCCGTCGTTGAGCCCCATGGCGAGGTGTGGGACAGCCACGGCACGCGCTGGAGCACGGAGACCGGCATGCCGGCGGTGGTCTTTGGGCGTATGGGCGCGGGCCAAATCGCCTACTGCAACCATGAGCCGTTCGCTGAATACATGTGCGGGGCGCGCGGGCCTTTGGACGCATGGCAATGCGGATACTGCAGTTCATCGGCTATGCCGCCGACCTGCGACTGCAAGGCGTGCCCAACGTTGAAGCCACCTACACCAAAGACGGCAACGAACTCAAGCTCTTTCTCGTCAACTGTCCCGTGACACGGCCCCTCGGCGATGGCGTTGGCCGCGGTCGGCGCGCCGGGGCCTGGGTCGACATACCGGAAGCGGTGCCGTTAGCCGACGTAACCATCAAGACAGCGCTCGGGGTCAGCGCGGCAACCGCCGCCAGCGGCCAACCTGTGCACGTTGAGCGCAAAGGCAAGCACACGTTCGTTACGCTGCCGCGCTTGGATGAAATTGACGTCGTGTCCCTGCAGATTGCTGAGTGACGAGACTCTGAGCGCCGGAGGCTAACTGATGGCCGCACTAACGTCTCGGTGAGGCAGCGCATTATGAAGAAAAACGCAAGTCGGCATTAGCTGCAATCTAAGGCAAGCATGCGGGCGCGCAACCGGTAGCGCAGATTTGAATCTTGCGCCTACGGCACCGTAGGCTCTACCTTCTGATAGCCTCTCTGACTTGCGCTTCTATCTCCGTTAGTGTCTCACCGGTCCAGAGTGTCAGCCTGGGCAGCACAGGTTCAATGGTAATTGGCCTATGCGCGCTGTCAATCGCCGCCAACGTCTGGAGCGGACACACAATTTGCCACGGCGCACCATCAAGCACGAGTACGTAATCCTCGTCCCGCGCGAGGAATGGCTCCCTTTCTGTGTCCTGCAGTACCATGAGCGTTTGGCCGGCTTGCACCGAATGCAATGCGAAGGGATGCATCAGGTCACGCACGACCCGTACAGTCAGCCACCCCCAGCGCCCGCTTGAATCGACCGTGCTGCTCTCAATGCGGCCGTGAATGATCGGCCGGTTAATGTGCAGTACATGGCTCGCATCCGCGCACGATGGCGCTCTCCGTGGTTCCGTCTGCGACGCGACCTCAACTACAATGCGCAACACGCTCGCATCCGCCCGGGCCTCAATCTCCCAACAGCCGGGGGCCGAGAATATCAAACGGCTCGGTTGAAAGTCATTGGTATACCCTGCGGGCAGCGAAGCCCAGAGCGGAGCGGAGTCACCGTCGAGACGCCGCCCCTGTATCACCAATTGCGATCCAAGCGGCTTGATCCAGGGTACTTTGTGGCTCCCTTGTCGCCATGGCACTGCGACTGCCCAGATCTTCTTATCGACGCTCACAAAATACTCGCCACGCGGCAGCGGACTACTCTCGTGAATCAGCTCCGGCGGGTGCACCTGAACGGGTGTCGTTACCGGGCACTCCGTGCTCTGGTCAGACTGCGCTACGCCCGTGGCCCTGGGACTTACCGTCGCGTCAGCCGACTCCGGTGGAAGCTCACCTGTCTCTATGGCGCAACCTGAGAGTGCGAACGCAATGATGAGCACGAAGACTAACCCCGCAAATCGGCGTGGTTGAAGCACTGTCTCATCCCTTCTGTACTACGGTGGTGCCCGTCGCGCCATTACGTCTGCAGTCAGAAAAGCTCACTACCCGCGGCACACCCCCTGCAGACTCTGGCTCTCCGCACTCTGAGAAACCGCGCCGTCACCTACCTAAATTCTACACATCGCCAAGCTGAGTGCGGTACCATGAGAGGTGCATTTCTTCATTAGATTCACGCAAGTCAGGAGCCGGAAATAGATGATTGAAGTAGCAGATCGGGTGTTGCCCGTTTCCGCAGAAGTGTCCGACAGCGGCGTACTTGCCATAGGCGGAATGCCTGTCACGGAACTGGCAAAGGAATTCGGCACGCCGCTCTATATCTATGACGAAGCAACCCTGCGCACGAACATGCGCCGTTATGTAAATGCCCTCAACGCCAATTACCCGGATGCCCTTCCGCTCTACGCCAGCAAGGCGTATTCCGACCCCCACGTGGTCAAGATCGCCGCTGAAGAGGGCATGGGGCTGGACGTGGTGTCGGCGGGCGAAATCGCGGTTGCTGTTGCTGCCGGTTTCCCGTTGGAACGCATGTACTTCCACGGCAATAACAAGCTGCCGGAAGAGCTCGCCTATGCGTTGGAAGTCGGCGTGGGACGCATCGTGGTGGATAACTTCCACGAGATCGACCTGCTCAATTCCATCGCGGGCGAGGCCGGGAAGCGGGCGCAAATACTGCTGCGCATCGGCCCCGGAGTCGAGGCGCACACCCACGACTACATCAAGACCGGCGCGCTCGATTCCAAGTTCGGCTTCGCGCTGCCCATCGGCCAAGCGGAGGAAGCCGTCAAGCGGGCGCAGGCCGCGCCGCACCTGGACCTCATCGGCATCCATGCCCACATTGGCAGCCAGATTTTCGACATCGAGCCCTACGTAGACACTCTCGACTTGCTAATTCAGTTCGCGCACGAGATGGCCGATAGGTACGGCCTCTCTGTCCAGGAGCTTTCGCCCGGCGGCGGCTGGGGCATTCGCTACACCGGCGCCGACGATCCGCCGCCCATCGAAGACCTGGCGGAAACGGTTACGGCCACGGTAAAGGACCGCATGGCCGCGTTGGGCTGGGAGCTGCCTCGTCTGGTGGTGGAACCGGGACGCTCCATCGTGGGACAGGCCGGCGTCGGACTCTACTCGGTGGGGTCGAGCAAGACGATTCCGAATTTGCGCAAATACGTCGCGGTGGATGGCGGCATGGCGGACAATATCCGACCGGCGCTCTACGACGCGCTGTATACCGTGCTTGTCGGCAACCGCATGCACGATCCTGCTGAGGAGACGGTGACCATCGCCGGCCGCTACTGCGAGAGCGGCGACGTGCTGTTCAAAGACATTGAAATGCCCAAGCTCAACCCCGGCGACCTGATCGCCGTGCCCAGTTCCGGCGCGTACTGCCTGGCCATGTCCAGCAACTATAATCTGGTGCCGCGGCCGGCAGTGGTGCTTGTGAATGACGGCAGCGCCCGCTTGATCCGCCGCCGCGAGACCCTGGACGATCTGATACAGCCGCACCTGGACGTGTAAGCGTGTGGATGACACGCGTCCTAAGAGTGTATCGTCCTGTAGCCGCAGCGACCGAAATCCCGTGACTACTGGTACCTACATACCTAGCTAGTCAGATTTTCTCAGAAAAGTAAAACTCACGGCAAGGATAGATGGCTAATAGGGATCACTTCGTTCTGGGTCAACCTCAAAGTCGAACCCGAACCTGTTTACTGCTTTAGCAAAAGCTGTATCCTCCGCGTGTTGTATGCTGTCTAGGGACGGGTTAAATGTGTCTATCATCAACTGCGCCATGGCTTCATGTGTTCGTCCCAAGATGGTTACCGAGACTTTGACGGCGTTGGGCGCACCAAATTCGTTTCTTTCAAGGTTGACAGTGGATGTCCATTTAGGGTCTTTAGCGTTTATTCTTTCATTTGCTTTCTTGACAGTTACTCTAAGGAGCATTCGTTCTCTCCCGTCTGTGCTACACTACGTTTGCCGCAAAGAGCGTTTCTGTTGATCAGACAGAGATCGAGATCAATAATAAACATGGGAGGTATGGAGATCATCACCGGGCATTCATTGTGGTAGAAGAATAGTGTTGAAATCGAAGGATTAGAAATTTGATGTCAGATTTGCCAGACTTTCGCAGTGATGATCCTGATCAGACATATCAAGCTGCAATATTACTATACCAAGATTACTTGGCCAATTATATAGGGGATGAGGAAAAGGCAAAGCTTGTCTTTTTTGCTTGCGAACGCGCGATGGCTGCTCTAATGAAAGACATGGAGTCATTGATTGGGCTTACTTCTGATGAGACAGATTCTTTAGAAAAAGTCTCTTCTCTTATCAGTCACAACGCTAATCTTAACATGCGACTAGCGATCCTAGGAATTAAGATCAACCTTCTTGTTGATTTTTCTTCTACGTTTAAAGATCGGCCGTAGTACTTTGCCTCTCTCTATAGCAGCCCTCGTTTCTTGAAGATGAAGGTCTCTTGATTCTAAGAGCTTAGTTTGGGTTTTAACTGTCGTTGCATTCATCACGCTACCCCTGTTACAGAACGTCTTTAGGCTTAAGTTTAAAAGAATGAAAAGGAAGATTCTATGGATTTAGAGACTTGCAGACATTATTTGCGCATCAGTGCCAATGCCGAAGATGACATCCTAGACTGCTTTGATTCTTTGCTCTGCACTTACATGTATGAAAAGAAGGTATTCGAGAGTGAAAGGGTATTGGAAAGACTCATTCTACACGTGGGCAAGACTGGCAATTTGAAGGAGCAAGTAAAAGAGCACCGGCGCAAAACAAACTTTGCCGGAGCGGACGCCACTCATATTTCCATTCTCTTTGAAGTTGACGAGGAAACACACTTTGGGATTCTAAAGAGACTGACTTCCCTCTAAGGCTTGGCATGAGGGAAAGGGAGAGCTAATAGCTTTCGCTTTCACGAGAGTGTACCCTCTCCCCCGAGTACCCCGCCTTTAGTATAGATGAAGGCCCTCGCGCGGCTACTATGCGCAACCGCGGGGTCCCATTTAGTTGAAAGAGCAAATTGTGAGCTTTGAGGAAAGACGGGCAAGACTGCAAAATGTGCTTGTTGCGATTGAAGCTTATAGTAGGCGAGGGGAAGTTGACGAAAGTGCGTTGCGGGAAATCTTGAGAGAGTTAGACACTATAGAATCATATATGGCTAGAGAGCCTATAAGTGATGATTTCGATGATAGATTTGCTTATCTAATGGATCTATTTACGATTCTTCACACGAGTTTTCGCATTGTGAGGATTCTTTTGGGGTATTAGAGATTCGTCTCGCTAGGCCATCATGTGCTTTGCGCATTGAGCAATTTCGAGCAACCGTTTTCGTATTCTTGGCGTGTAGTAGTTCATCTGAGCGATTCCTCCTCAAACGTATTGATTTGCGAGTCTCTCAGAAATTCTCATTTGGTGGCTAGCTGGGGATGTAAACCCCGTGACATTCGCACCTACCGGTGTTGACAGTGCTACCGCTGGGCGGCTATAGTGATTCCGATGTTGAATGATGTATTGTGTTCGGACCACGTTGCCGCAGTGCAGCGATCAAGGAGAAAGAGTCATGGCAGATAAGCTCGTACCCCTGATTGGCTCATGTGAAGCCGGTCCCTTGGGAGCAGTGCACTTGCCTCGCCTGTGGCTAAAGGTCACGCTGGCGGCGAACGGCAGGCTGCCCGATGATTATGACGAGTGCGGCGCGGGCTTCGACCAAATGGTCTTAGACGGCCTCAACGTCAACCGTGACGCGGCGCTTGCCTACTTGCGGTCCAACCGGCCGTCGTACCTGGAGTTTGAGCAGTGGGTCGTGGACCAGAACGGCGGGAGCATTGCTGCGGAGACCGTCGAGGCGAGCAATGCGGCAATTCTCGGTTACAACCATGACGGTGACACGGTCGCCGGGATTTGCGATGCCACCGGCCTCGCAAATGATGGCAATATTACGGATGCTGCCACGCTAAATGCACTAGAGGACTGGCAAGAGTTACACAGCTCGCTATCCGGCTAACGTACGCATAAGGAACGACTGCAATTGCCGTTCGGCCTGACCATCGCGTGGGCCGAACGGCTCTTTATTAATACGAAAGGGAGAGAGTCATGGGAAGTGACTTTGGAACGGTCGGTATTGTGGGCGTGGGTCGGATGGGCGCGAATATTGCCCGCCACCTGAATGACGAGGGCTACGCCGTAACCGCCGTCTACGACGTGAACTCCGCCATTGCCCAGGAACTCGCCGGGAAAATCGGCGCGCAGGCCTGCGATTCGCTGGCAAACGTAACCGGTCTCGCCGACACGATCATAACCGTCGTCACCGATGACCAGGCAATGTATACGATCTTCGCGGAAACTGGCGATAGCCTCCTGCAGGGAGCCGCCGGCAAAATCTTCGTGAACTGCGCCACCATCGCGCCCCAGGTCCACGTGGACGTGGAGCAGCGCGCCGAGGCGGCAGGCGCCCAAAGCCTGGAGGCGTGCATGGCGAGCAGCATCACCCAAGCGCGCGACGGCACGCTGTACCTCATGTGCGGTGGTAGCGAGGACGCCTTTGCCCGCGCCCGGCCGCTGCTGGACACCATGAGCATCTCGCTGCGTTACATTGGGTCCGCCGGCAAGGCGGCGCAGGTCAAGGCGCTTGTTAACATGGTGATGAACATCAACACGGCGGGCCTGGCTGAGGGCCTCGGCCTGGGCGAAGCGCTGGGGCTCGACAGCGCGCTGCTGCAGGAAGTCTTTGCGCAGACCGGCGCCAATTCCCGCGTGCTGGAGACCGACGGCGAGGACATGGAATCCCGCGACCACGAGTGCTATTTCTCCGCCGCCCATGCCTCTAAGGACTCCGGCATTGCGCTGGATTTGGCAGCGGACGCCGGCCTTTCGCTACCGCTGGCACAGGCAACTAAGGCGCAGTACGACAAGATGATTGACATGGGCTTGGGCGAACTCGATAAGTCCGGCGTGGCGGAGCTCACCTACCCCGGCAGAGGCGGCTCGTAACAAGCGTGAGACTTTAGCGTCCGCTCACCCCGCGATAGGCTCAGTGCCTGCCCCGTACTTGAAACGGGGGCGAACGGCCACCCCTGCAAAACTAGGAGTCCTGCCCGTTCGTGCTGAGCCTGTCGAAGCATTCATAGAGAGTGCCTCCGTTCGGCTGTGCTCGTCGAAGCATTCATAGAGAGCGCCTCTTTTCGTGCTGAGCCTGTCGAAGCACTTATTGAGAGTGTCTCCGTTCGTGCTGTCCTCGTCGAAGCACTCAAAAGGAGCTCCTCCGTTCGTGCTGAGCCTGTCGAAGCACTCATAGGGAGATCCCTCCGTTCGTGCTGAGCCTGTCGAAGCACTCATAGGGAGATCCCTCCGTTCGTGCTCAGCTTGTCGTAGCACTTATAGAGAGCGCCTCCGTTCGTGCTGAGCCTGTCGAAGCATTTTTGGGGAACTCCTCCGTTCGTGCTGAGCCTGTCGAAGCATGAACGGGCGCCGCGATAAGACTGTCACATTGCCTCTGAATTGCGCAGTCCAGCGAATGTCGTCATACAGTCAGGCACCCGACCCGGAGCAAAAGTGCCGGGGGCACAAAATCGCATGGTCGCACAGCTCAAATCCAACCTACTGCTTGTGCTCGCAGCCGTTGCCCTGCTCTGGGCCGTGGAAGCAGCGAACCTTCTAACGGGACATCACCTTAACACCTGGGGCATCCTGCCGCGCACCGTTACAGGACTGCGTGGCATTCCGCTAAGTCCGTTTCTCCATGGCGACATCGGCCACCTGCTGGTAAACACCGTGCCGTTTCTAGTGCTCGGGGGGCTTGTCGCCATACAGGGCAGACGGGCGTTTCTTGGCGTGTCGCTCGTCGTCATCGCCTGCGGGGGAATAGCCCTGTGGGTCTTTGGACGCACGGCCTACCACATCGGCGCGAGCGGCCTCATCTTCGGGTATTTTGGTTACCTCGTAGCCCGCGCCTGGTACGACCGCAGTCTCTGGTCCATCTTCATCGCGCTGGTAACGCTCTTCTTCTACGGCGGTCTCGTGTGGGGCGTGCTACCCACGACCACCTATATCTCTTGGGAAGGCCACCTCTTCGGTCTCCTCGCCGGCATTCTCGCCGCACGCATCCAAGGCGCCCGAAGAAAAGAGAAGCCGGCACCAACGCATTCGCCCTAAGCCGCCGATCTGGTGTCGGGGCAACCCTTGTGGCTGCCCGCTGCCCGGCGCAATCGATGACGAGACGTGTTGGCGGACAATTCTCTGTCCCTCGTAGGAACAGCTCTAGTGGTTGTCCCTACGCGGAGCGCTTGTGGTGAATGACTTTTGTCGGACGGAACCTTGCTTTTACGCAGGCAAAGAGGCTTCCGGCAGCGCAGGTTTGCAACCTGCGCTCGCAGGGCACAAGAAGCGTAAAAACACCCGACGCCGCATGAACCTGCACACTCTGTGCCTGGCTATGCCGGAATCCCCTTGCGCTCGCACGCGCCCCTTAGATGCTCCGCCAACCACTTGCCCTGATGCTCTGCAAAGTACGCTAACAGAGCATGCCCCGCCTCGGCGGTGGCTACCTCCGCGTCGCTCTCAGCGTATGCTCCCCAACTGCCGTCCGGCGTGAGCTTGTCCCACGTCATGTAGTCCATGTAAGCTTGTTCGTCTTCCGCCACCGCGCTGCCGAACGGGCCGGGGAGCACACAGTCCGGCGCGAGATAGAGCGCAAGCGCGCGGGACTCCGCGCCACCGTGCACCTCACCGCGACCGGCGAGACCGGCCTGTTTCCGCGCCTCTTCCCAGACGCGGTCGCCGCCCTGATGAGCGTTGACGACCACAATGTCCGCAAACTGCCGGTTGATGTGCTTGATGAAGGCTGTGAGCCAGTACGAGCCGCCGTGACCGCAGGTGAGCACCTGCTTGCGGAAGCCCTGCGTCCGCAGACCGGCCACAATCTCTTCCAACACGAGCATCACGGTAGCCGGCCGCAGCGTGACCGTACCTGTGAACGAGGCGTGCTCTTCAGCGGTGTTGAAAGGCAAGGTCGGCAGCACGTAGGCGTTGAGCAGTTCGCCAAACGCCCGCGCAAAGTACTCCGCGACAAGCGTATCGATGTGGAGAGGAAGACACGGGCCGCACTGTTCGGTGGACCCGACGCTAATAATCGCAGTATCTACACCGACGTCGGTCAGTTGTTTCGTGGTGTTGCGAAACGAATACATGGCAAGTGTCCTTGAAATTTAAGAGCAGTCGTTAGAACTTAGATTAAGTAGCCCTTCTCGTCACCTTACCCACGAGAAGCCCTATCTTGTAGCGCGGGGCCTTGTGCACCGCAGAGGGGAGGTAAGGGCGTGCCCACTACCGGTGAGACGCTGCTTACCTAAGGAGTCGGCAGCATGAATGTGCCGTACTGGCTACGTCGGGCATGCAATCATCTCACCACTCTGCCCCACTATATTGAACGACTTTCGCCGGTCGTCCTTGGTCAATGGGGTGAGAGGTTGTATTGGAGCGAAGAGGGCTGCTTGGCAAGTAAGCGCGCGGTTCTCCACGCCCGTCATTCCGGCTTTCGCCGGAATGACGGGCATTTTGGCCTCTCCAATGGAAAGGGGAGTGGCCCTGCGAATTACAAGCGAGTTACTCTAACACAGGATAGAGAAGCTCATCAAACGTTACCGCCCGGCTGTTGTGGTCGATACTCAGGCGCACGGCCTCGGCGATAGCCGTGCCGACGACGGCCTGTTGTGGGAGAGGACGCGACTTGGCAAATTCGGCGAGCATATCCCGCCGAACCTGCAACGCCTGGGCCGCGTCCATGCTCTCGGTTGCGCGCAGGATGCGGCGCGCGTCATGGACACCCTGCATCACGCTATCGTAGCCGTACCCCACGTATTCGGTGCCTTCGCCGTCCCACGGCTCATACTGCTTGAAGAAGTTGGGGTTGAAGTGCTCGAAGCCTTTGTCCTGGGTCACGAAGTGCAGCTTGCGGTCTTTGTGATCGGCCCAATATTCGCCTTGGGTGCCGGAGAGTTGCATGCCCTGGTTGGTGAGGGAGCTATTTGCCTCCGCGCAGACCCATGAGGTCTGCACCCAGAGCACCGAGCCGTCAGTCCACTCGATCACGCCCTGCACCGCGTCAAACGCGTCCTGGCCCTGCGTCGGCAGGAATTTCTTCTGTCCGAAGCCCCACACGCGGGCGGGCTTGAGACCGGTAATGAAGAAGTAGGCGTCGGCATAGTGCACGCCGATGTATTCAAACGGCGAACTCTCTTCCGCCCATAAGGAAAAGATATCCAGCGGCATTTCGCGCCGCTCCTCGATCCACGCGTGGCCGTGCAGCATCTCGCCCAAATGCCCTTGACGGTAGTAGCGCTGGGCGGCGCGAATGGCGCGGTCGTGGCGCTTGTGGTAGTCCGTATAGACGTAGATGCCCTTGTTTTCGGCGGCGGTCAGAATGGTGTAAACATCGGATACCTTCAGGCAGAGGGGCTTCTGGACCACTACGTGGTGTCCGCGTTCGATAGCGGCCAGGATCATCTCTGTGTGGAGATGGTCCGGCGTCGCCACCATCACCACGCCGTGAGGATCGAGGTCGTCCAAGGCGGCCTGGTACGAATCGGGGAATGAAGCCTCGGGATCGGTGGTGTCGGGATCGGGATAGCCGCGAAACGCATAGTCAGGAAAGAGATCGCGCACTTTGTGCAGCGTGCTCGCCCGCCGTGAGGCGATGCTCACCTCACCCACGACGCCGCGATCCTGTTCTTGAAAGAGCGTCGGGATGATCACGTCCTGGCTGATCATGCCGCCGCCAATCAGAAGTACTGGAACTCTTTCATCCCAAGCCATCAGGTACCTACCTCGAATTCTGTTTTTGCATATCGCTACCTACGCCAGACGATTCCTTCAGTCGATGGACCTCAAGCCCAAGGAAAACTTTGGCACAATCCGGCTCGGCGGGCAAGCATGCCCCCTCTCCCAGTGGAGACCTTTGCATAACTCCGGCCGGAGGCGTAAGAATTACCTCCTCTCCTTGGGGAGAGGGACGGGGTGAGGGGAACTCTTCACCGAGTTCGCGCTATAGCCCCAAGCGTCAGACCAATGCATGAGTTTCCTATTGCTTACTTCCAGCGTAGCGGCAGTCTACCATAGCCCCACCTTCGCCCTCAAAGAAAATGGGAGCGGTCCAACTGCAAACGTCGTGACAGAATGTCAGCCACGATTGCGCGCAGGCTCCTCGCTGCCGCGAAGGTGAGGTGTTTAACTCGGGCAAGGCCAAGACCGCAGCAAATCTCATCTCTTGACAGATTCGCTAAATCGACTTCATACTTGTTACCGACAGTACTGTTGTCATGCACCTAGGAGGTGGAGCGATGCAAGGCGAACGAAGTAGAATGACACGTCGATTCTTACTCAAGGGAGCTGCGGGCAGCGCGGGCATGCTGGCCTTGGCGGCGTGCGGCACTGTCACAACGATGCCTGAGGAAGGCGAAGCTCCCGCAGAAGAAGAAACCAAGGCGGAAGAAGCGCCCAAGGCGATGGAGCCGACCATCGTCAATGCGCTCATGGTGCTGCAGGGCCAGAACGAGACATGGATCAACTCGTGGAACACCATCTTTGCCAACTTCGAAGCCGCCAATCCCGAATACAAGATGGATATCACCGATTCCACGTTTGGGGAGGTCACGACCAAGGCAGGCGCAGCCCTGGCCGCCGGTATTTCCTTTGACGACATTTACGGCTATTTTGGCTGGCTGGGACCGTTTGTCGACGGCGGAATCATCCAGCCGGTCACGCCGTTGCTGGCGAAGGACACTGAGGTATCCCCGGACGACTTCTACGAATCCGGCATTCTCAAATACAAGGGCGTGGCATACGGCCTCGCGTGGCTGCTCACCGCGCATCCCATTTGGTCGAACAATGACAAGTTCGTCGAGGCTGGCTTGAAGACGCCCGCCGAGCTGGAGGCCGAGGGTAACTGGACCTGGGATGCCGTGTTAGAATCGGCAGTTAGACTCACCAAACGCGAAGGCGATGAAATTACGTTTGGCGGCTTGCGAATCTACCCCACGCACACGTCCTATCTGCCCTACTATGCCTGGGCGTGGGGCGCGGACTTGTGGAACGAAGGCTGCACCCAGGCCACGTTCAACACCCCTGCGTTTGCGGACGCCGTGCAGTTCTGCGTTGACCTCTTTGCCAAACATAAGGTGATCGGCGGCAATTTCCTCGAGGGCACCATGGGCATGTTCGAGCGTGCCACCGGCGGCGTACGCCAGTTCGAGGAACAGATCACCGCCAACGATCTCTTTGAGATCGGCATGGCGGGACGACCCAAGGGGCCGAACGGCGATAGCGCTACAGTCATGACTCCCATCGGCATCTTCATCGGCGAAGGCGCCAAGAATCCCGATGGTGGCTGGGCCTTCCTCAAGTACACGGTGAGTGCCGACGCCTTGCCGGAGGTTGCCGCCACCGGCCAGGGTCGCTTCACCGCCAATAAGCATCTGGAGCCATTGACGCTCTTCCCATATGAAGACCCCGAAGTCTACAAGCAGATGGCGAGCGAGGGCCGTCCGGTGCCGCAACTGCTCAAGCAGGGCGACTTCAATACCGAGTGGCGTGCCACCTGGGACGCCATGGTAGAGGGCTCTCTGACGGTTGCCGAGGGTATGGCGAAGACCCAGGACCAGGTGCAGGGCTGGATCAACGAAGGCGGTTGCCTGCGCTAGGAGCTAAAAGGCACGTCGCATCGTTGCGTTAGCGCTGCGATACTCAGCGAACGCCGGTAGGGGCACGATATATCGTGCCCCTACGTGACTCCTCTTCTCATTGGCAGAGTGCTTGCGTAGCTCTTTGTCAATGAGTTGCACGAGACTCTTGGCGCACGAAGATGGATTCCCGCTTCCGCGGTAAAGCGGTGACTCGTTGAACCGCACCCGGAGGTGTCGTTGCTTCTTTCACTTGACCTTCCCGCTAATGCAGCACCATACTCGATAGCGGCTGAAGATCTGTCATGCGCCGAGGAGGCAGAGCATTGATAAGCATCCGCAGGCGAATGACCCGCCGGTACCTTCTCAGCGGAATTGCGGGCGGTGCGGGCATGGTGGCCTTGGCAGCGTGCGGCACAGAGTCTATGGAGCAGGAATCCGGTGAAGCTCCGCAAGTAGAGACGAGAATTCAGGAAACTCCTCAAGATTCGGGTCCGTCCACCATTAGCACGCTTATGGTGCTGCGGGGCCAGAATGAGACCTGGATAAATTCGTGGCTTGACATCTTCGCCAACTTCGAAGCCCAGCACCCTGAATACAAGCTGGCAGTAACCGATTCCGCGTTCGCTAGCGTTACCTCCAAAGCGCTTACATTCATGGCGGCCGGATTCACTTTTGACGCGGTCTACGGCTTCATTGACTGGCTGGGGCTGTTTGCCGACGCCGGCATCATCCAGTCGATCAATCCCTACCTGTCAACAGACACCGATGTCTCAATGGACGACTTCCATGACTTCGGCGTGCTCAGACACAGGGGAATTGTCTACGGGCTCGCCTGGCAGCTTACCGCGCATCCGATCTGGTTCAATGCCGACAGGTTCCAAGAGGCCGGTCTGAAAACGCCCGCGGCGCTGGAAGCTGAGGGCAATTGGACGTGGGAGGCCGTGCTGGATGCCGCCCTAAAGCTCACCAGGCGCGGGGACAGCGACATTACAGTTGGCGGCTTGCAGGTCTTCCCTATGTTCACGTCGTATCTGCCGTACTACGCCTGGGCGTGGGGCGCAGAACTTTGGGATGAAGGCTGCACCGAGGCTTCCTTTACTACTCCCGCATTCACGGACGCGGTGCAGTACAGCGTTGATCTCTTTACCAAGCACAACGTCATTGGCGGCACCTTTCTCTATGGTACGCAAGGCATGGTCGAGCGCGCGCCAGACGCCGTGCGCCAATTCGACGAGGGGATCGCGGCGCGCGACCTCTTCAGCATTGGCATGGCTCCCCGGCCGCGGGGCCCGAACGGCGACCGCGGCACGGTCATGACGCCAAGCGCTATCCACCTCGGCAACGGCGCCAAGAACGCCGACGGCGCCTGGACCTTCCTCAAGTACACGGTGAGCGCCGCGGCCCAACCGCACTTGGCTGTCTTCGGCCAGGGCCGCTTCAATGCCAACAAGCATCTTGCGCCGCTGACGCTCTATCCATTCGAGAACCCCGCTGTCTACACGCAGATGGCGCAAGACGGAAGGCCTGAACCACAATTGCTGCAGCAAAGGGAATTCTATGCCGCGTGGCGCGCCACCTGGGATGCCATGGTGGAGGGATCGCTTCCAGTCGCCGACGCCATGGCGACTACTCAAGAGCAGGTACAAGGCTGGATTAATAAAGGCGGCTGCCTGGGGTAAGAACCTGTAACACGGAACAGCGCAAGGTTGCGAATTCCGCAGCACGCTGGGAGGGGCACGACATGTCGTGCCCCTACGTTTTGCCTTCTCAATGGGGGTACGCCACGAGCAGCAGACTCAGGAGCAGGCCAGCAGGCCGGATGTCTCACTCTCCTCAGGCATGACGTGACTGCCAGGAAAGTCGTCACTCTGTTTGCACTGAACGGACAGGTCTAGCGGGAAGGACGCGCTATCCTCGCACCTACTCTTCCACACCTCTTACTAACACGAGACGAACCATCATTGGGGAGACCAAGAAAGTGGGGTCGGTCAAAACATGTCGAAAGACCGCCAACTCCTCGTCCAAATCGTCGCTGATTGATGACCGCGACTGCATCGCAAGCTGTGACCTACGCCAGCCCGGCTGCGGCTTCCCAGTCCGGATCGGCGGTGAAGCGCTCGTCAATTGGGGTGAAGTCGCGGGGATAGGTTGCAAGATGGGCGGTCGCCGGCCGGGCCGGATCTCTACTCACCGCGAGCCTGCCCTCCTTGAAGACGTAGCGGACATTGGCATAGTTCACCACGGCCTGAATGTCGCTGGCGGGATCGCCGTCCACCACGACCACGTCGGCAAGCTTGCCCTTTTCTAACGTGCCGAGCCTATCGTCGATCTTCATTGCTTCAGCCGAACCCTTCGTGGCCACGCCGATGGCTTCCAGCGGGCTCAGGCCGCAGCCCACGAACTCCTGGAGTTCAAAGCCGCTATCCCAGATGTCCCAGGGAGGTGTGCTCGGGCAGTCGGTGCCTAGCCCCATCTTCACGCCCATCTTGTGCGCCAGGCGCACACCCTCGCGGTGGACGTAGTGGGCCTCGCCCATCTTGCGCGTCTCCCACGGGCGGCCCGCGCCGTACTTTATCGCCATGTTCTGGCGGGAGGTGACGCGGAGCGTCGGCACAAAGTAGAGTTCGTTCTCCAAGATTCCCTGCAGGGCTTTTTCGTCGATGAGCGCGCCGTGGTGAATCTGATCGCAGCCGGCCTGAATTGCCATGTCCAGCCCCGGTTGCGTGTGGCAATGCACCACCACGAGCCGCCCGACGCTGTGGGCTTCGTGTACCAGGGCATCCAGCTCTTCCTGGGTGTAGTCCAGCCACCAGGTCTCTTCGTCTTCCGCCCAGAAGCCGCCGCTGGCAGCCGTCTTGATGAAGTCAACCTTGGCCTGCACCATCTCCCGCACGGCTTTGCGCACTTCCCATGGGCCGTCCGCCACCCGACCCCGTACGTGGCCGTTGGTACAGTCCACCACGGCGCCGACAATCAACCGGGCACACTCCGGGAACCAGCCGTCCGCAATCGCCTGGCGGCACTGCGTGGAGGCCGGCGGCATGGTGCCCGCCACGTGGGCGATCGTCGTGAAACCCGCCAGGAGCGACTTGCGCAGCTTCTGCAGCGCCTGATACGGCCCGTGCAGGTGCACGTGCAGGTCCATCATGCCGGGCAGGAGGCTCGTGCCCGCAATGTCGATGACCTCGGCATCCGGCGGGATATCCACATTGCTGCCCACAGCCTCGATGCGGTTATCCACAATGAGAACGGCACCGTCCACAAGCGGCGGCCCGCCATTGCCGTCAATTATCCTGCCGTTTATGAGCGCTGTTATTGCCACGGTGAGTTTCTCCTTGCAGCGTGGAAAAGTTGTAAACACCCCGCCGCAGGGCGCGTCAAGTCGCCTTTATACGGCGCTTCCTACCGCCGTCCTTGGGCAAAGAGCCGTTGTGAGTTCTATCCCACAGAATGCCAGGTCGGGGAACGCGGTAATAGTTTGAGGGATCACTGGGATAGGAATCAGACTTAGTGGTCTCACTTGGATCGCGAACAAAACGGCCGAGGGCGGCTTCACAGTATTCGTGTAGTAGTTCTATGCATGTCCAGCGTCGATTTGTGCGCTCACAGACTTCGCCAGTCACACAACTGCCAGCAAAAGGATCAACCACGAAGTCATCAGGGTCTGTCAGCATACGGACGAAATATTCGGGAAGTTCCGCCGGAAACCGGGCAGGATGCGGCTTCATCCCGTGTTCTTCGCAGTAACGGAGGTAGAAGCTATTGCTCTCAGTATTGGGAATCGCAAGGAGGTTAGGCGGAATTGCAGCGCCGTTGTCGATGCTGAACTTCTCGCTGATGTCATGGCCTGAAGGTCGCTTCTTCGCCTTGTAACCTTTTTCGAGTAGGTCTTGCATGCTTGCGCTATAGGGTTGGAGAACGCGGCGGTTACTTGCCTTGGGCCAGGGTGTCTTGGACAACCACCATACGGTGTTGATGGCGTCCTTGACGCGGAGGCGCCGTACGGTAACCCATTCGGCAGGTGTTGGGAGCTTAGAAGGGTTCCACCAGTAGAATTCTTGTGCGAGGTGAAAGCCGATCTCTTCACAAAGCATGATTAGCAGCTTGAAATGATAGAGGTTGCGAGTGGGATAGCCGCTGTTCCATGCGCCACCGATATCAATGACCAGACTGCCGTTCTCCGTGAGAACTCGATGAAACTCGGCGCCAAAAGGCTTGAACCAATCGACATATTCGCTAGCCTCAACATTGCCGTACTCCTTCTTCCGGACTAATCCAAACGGTGGGCTAGTCATAATCAGATTAACGGAATTATCGGCGTATGTGGCAAGCACGTGCAGGCTATCACCATGGATCACTTCACCGAGGGATGTCTTGTGGAAAGTCTTGAACGCGGTATGATTTCCTTCCTGCACAGCCATCTCCCTAGAGTTCGAGTCTCTTTAGGTCCATTGCGTGTTCAGCTTCACGGGTAAACACATCAACTATCGCCGCAGGGCGTGACTCAATTTTAGCAAGGTCAATCTTGTCCAACATGACGATACAAAGGTTGGAATCAGCCATAATCTTGTTGGAATACCGGCGGGCCTCGCTACCTATTTCTCCTGTTGAGACCATTACTATGGCGTTGCTCTTGAGAAAGTGCGTTAGCCCCACTTCCTTGGCAACATCGTCGAGTGACACGCGTGCAGTGTTCTTGCATTGTACCTGCCAGCGCGAAAAGACAAGTCGTGCACTTTCAAATATAAGGTCGACTTCAGCGCCACCTGTTGCTTCCCCACGAAGACGCGTTGCAACATAGGTGAGATCAATGAGGCGCATTAGCTTGAATGCCAAGGCTTCAAGGGCAAGGCCCCGGATATGACGGTTTTTGGACTTCAGTTCTTCGCGGATTTCCTTTAGGGGTTTTCGCAATAAGGGCCGAAGATCTGCTTGAATCTGCTTCTCAAGCTGCTCTATTAGAGGCGTGATGATGTCAACCGCAAGCCTGTTGGTAGCAGTGACAAGGAACGGTTTGGCACCCCGACCAGCCTCCTTCGTACCGCGTTCCAGCGTGACGTATTGAGCATCTCGCAGAGGGTAAAGAACCTGTTTGGGCAGATTCTTTTCGTTGAAGCTGACCCCATAAGTGGATGCGGCAAGGCGCTCGATATCGTTGGAAGAGTGAGGACCGCCTCCTCCGATATTCGCCAGTGCCTTTAGGTAAGCCTGCTGCTCTGCAGAAAGGGTAGCTAGAACCTCGAACTCCTCTACACTTAGACCAAGGATATCATTGAGGCGACCTTGGTCGACTCGGTAGCCGGAAACGAATACCCCAGCCTTCTCCAACCACAGTCTCATCGTGCTCATGTGCTTCCCGCCACGAGGCACGTTGATGCCGTGTTCTTTAAGCCAGAGGCGAAGCTTGTTTAAGTTGACCTCTTCGCCTGCAGCCTGCATGTCAAGGAGACACTGTACCAAGTTCATGCCTTGACATTCCTTGAGGATGTGACGAGCGAACGTCTCGTAAAGGCCTGCTTCGTCGGCTCGGATGGCTAAGAGGGCTTGGCCGGTTTCTGTGAGCGTGGCGTCTTTCTCGCCAATGAGGCCATAGGCGCGCATCGACAACTTGGTGTTGTTGGCGAGTTTGCGTTTGTTGTAGTCCGAGGTGTTGTGTCCTGCAAAGTACCGGTCACGAACTGCAACTTCAAAGGTTTTCCAGTCGGCCGCATGCAAATGCGCCAGCTCCAGAAGGACTGGCAGGTCTATCTGGGCAGGAGAGAATTCACTACCGAATGGAAGGTCGCTTTGCGCCATATAGGTTTCTTTGATCCGATGTGGTATCGCTGGGAGCGCAAAGTGGTAATGCGCAGCAGAGGCTGCGTTATTGCTCACAGTGGATAGAATGTCAATGCTCTAAGAAGCCAAGACTCTATGAGTGACAGCATTCCTAGCTTGCGAAGCGTAACAGCTGCCGGGGCCGAGACTTATCGCTCCAGATCGGATTTTACCACGAAGGTTCTCGATTTTGTTGAGTTTCGTGGAGATTAGAGTCAGCCGCTAGCTCATGTTGTCCGCCAGGAATTGGTTCGCGATATCACCGGCGGTCCTGATGGCCTCCTGCGGCGTGACCTCGCCCGCAATTGCCTTATACATCTCGGCTGAGACCAGCGGCATGATGGCCCGGATGTGCGGGTGCGGGATGTCATAGTGCATGTTCTGGCTCTGCTCGATGAACGTCGGCATCCAGTCATTGTACTCCTCGCCGACGAAGTCCACTTCGATGTCGCTCCTCACCGGCAGCAGGAAGACGAGCTTGAGGAACGCCTTCACGTTCTCGGGCTGCAAGGTATGCGCCAGCAGTTGTATGGCCGCATCGGACTGCGGGCTTACCGGCACCACCCAGCCTGAGAGCGAACCAAAGCCGAGTTGCTTTTCCTTCTGCCAGGCGGGGCTGGCCGCGAGCCAGGGGATGTTGCCGTTGTCGAAGGGGCGCTTCACGTGGGTAGGCGTACGGGCGTTGATCATGGCGCCGTAGCCTTCGAAGTACGGCGTGGTGCCCTCAGCGGCAATCTTCTTGTTAAAGAGATCGGTCAAGAATTCCAGTGCCGCCAGACCGGGGTCTTCATCAAATGTGACTGACCGGCCGTCCTCCGCAAAGAACTCGCCACCGGCCTGCCAGAGCACCGGATTGAACCACGAGTTCAGCGTGTTCTTACTGGTGGTGACGGTCAGGCCAAACTGGTCGGAGCCATCCGCCCTCTTCTGGGTTAGTTGCCGTGCGATCTCCGCTACGTCATCCCATTGGGTGGGCGGCTCGTTGATGCCGGCGTTCTCGAAGATATCCTTGTTGTAGAGGGGAATGTTCACGCTCTGCCGGTGCGGGAGGAAGTGCAGGACCCCGCTAAAAGTGCCGGCCTCGACGATACCGGGGAGATAGGCGCCCAAATCGCCAAAGTCTCCCGCTTTGGCCGCGGGACCGAGATCCGCCAGGAAGCCGCGGTCAGCGTACATGGCGACAAAGTCGAGGAAGCCTTGCATGAGCGCCGGCGGCGCGCCGGCCGCCACCGCAGCCGGGAATTTCTCGCCACGGAAGTTGCCGGCCGGCTGGGACTGCACAACCACGGCTCCCGGATGCATTTCCTGAAACGCGTCCAGCACCACCCCCGGCAGGTATTGGGAGCTAAAGCCCCATACGTGAAAGACTCCGGTGATCCCCGCCGGCTCCTCTGGCGCCGCAGGCGCGTCACTCTCCGGCGCTTCCGGTGCCGCCACCGTCTGCACCTGGCCGCAGGCAGCGAGCAGACTCGCTCCAATACCTACGCCAACTCCCGCCAACATCTGTCGTCTACTCATGCGCGCCATGACGCTACCTCCTAAGTGTGACAATTTGCTTCCGGGCATCCGCTGCCTGTTACTGCAAGCCAAGGGCTCACCGCAGTCCGGCAACACCCCCACCCGACAGCTCTCAAAGAAACGAATTCAAGGAGCAGTACAAATCCATAACTCGTCAATGCTGAATGTATAGCACCCTCCTCTTGATGTCAAACTTTGATCGCGTAGATAGGTCAAATTCATGCCCGCCGTTGCCATTCGCGCACCATTTCAAGAGTCGAGGGCAGGGCAAAGTGAGATGCGTTGACTCTGTCGGGCTTTTTGCTGCATAGTGTGTGTCAATAACCCCTCCCTTTTTGCCACGCCCATCGAGTCTCCACCACCGGAATGAGAGGTTTGCGGTCATGATTGAATGGCTTGGTATCGAACATCTCGTCGAGCTATCCGGGCAGGAAGCGCTCCTGGGGTTTCTCACCCCGCTGGCGATCCTCGTCCTGTTTTTCCTGGTGCAGCTCATTCTGCCGGGCAGGTGGGTGACCGGCTACGTCACCGATCGGGAGACCGGTGAACCTCGCAAGTACAAGCTAAACGGACTGCTGGTGTTTGTCATCGCGCTGGTCGTGTGGGCGCTAGAGCTCACCGGCATGCCGCGCGACTGGTTCTACCGGTCGGCGCTCTACGCGGTGGCTGGCGGCACGGTGGTTGTCACTATTCTCGCGCTCATTGCGGTGTTTAGCCGGCCCCGGGGCGAAAGTGAGAGTCCCCTGGTGGCCTTTTGGCTGGGACGGACCCAGGAGATGTCGTTCTTCAAGAACCGCATTGACGTTAAGATGTACTTCTACGTGGTCGGCGGCACAATGCTCTCACTCAACGCGCTCTCCGGCGCTGCATATAATTACGCTCGCTTTGGCGCTGACTTCAATCCGGGCGTCTTTCTCTTTGCGGCGTTCGTGACGTACTACGTCGTGGACTACTTCATCTTCGAACGCGTCCAACTCTACACGTACGACATAATCCATGAGAAGCTGGGCTTCAAGATTTTCTGGGGCGGCATCATGGTCTACGGTTGGCTCTATATTCTGCCGCTGTGGGGCATAGCCGCGCTGCCGCATCCCGGTTTTTCAACGACGGGGACGATTGTGTGGCTAATTGCATCGGTTGCGCTGTTCTTCCTCGGCTGGACGATTACGCGCGGCGCCAACCTGCAGAAGTACACCTTCAAGCGCTGGCCCGACCGCAAGTTTCTGGGGATCATCGAGCCGACGTACATCGAGGCCGGCGATCGCAAGATCCTGACCAGCGGTTTCTGGCGCCCCGCCCGCCACTTCAACTACCTGGGCGAAGGGATCCTCTCCTTTTCATACGGCTTGGCGTTCGGCTACTTCACCAATCCCTGGGCATGGACGTACTTCGTATTCATCGTCACTATCTTCACCCTGCGGCAACGCGAAGATGAAGAAGCGTGCGAAGCGAAGTACGGCCCCGAGAAGTGGGCGGAGTACCAGGAGCGAGTGAAGTACCGCATCATCCCCGGAATCTATTAGGCGTGCTGCTCTCATAGCAATGACGATTGCCCAACAGAAAGCGATTAGCTGTCATGCTTGAACGGCTTGGCATCGAGCACCTTTTCGCGCTTACCGGCACGGAAGCGCTGCTGGGCTTTCTCACCCCCTTGGCGCTCTTCGTCGTGTTCTTCCTGGCGCAGCTCATCCTGCCGGGCAGGCGGGTACCCGGCTACGTCACCGATCCGGCGACCGGCGAACCCCGCGGCTACAAGCTGAGCGGCCTTCTGGTGTTTGCCCTCGCGCTGGTCGTGTGGAGGTTCGAACTCACCGGCATGCCCCGGGATTGGTTCTACCGATCGGCGCCCTACGCGGTGGCCGGCGGCTCAGTGGTTGCGTTGATTCTGGCAATCATCGCGGTGTTCAGCCAGCCGCGTGGCGAGGTAAAGAATCCCATCGCGGCCTTCTGGCTGGGGCGGGCGCAGGAGCTGTCGTTCTTCAACAACCGCTTCGACGTGAAGATGTACCTCTACGTCGTCGGCGGGACGATGCTGGCGCTCAACGCGCTCTCCGCCGCCGCGTATCACTACGCCCGCTTTGGCGCGGACTCCAACCCGGGCGTTTTTCTCTTTGCGGCGTTCATGACGTTCTATATCGCGGACTACTTCGTCTTCGAGCGCGTCCAGCTCTATACATACGACTTGATCCACGAGAAACTGGGCTTCAAGCTGATCTGGGGCGCTCTCATGGTCTGGGGATGGCTGTACGTTCTGCCAATCTGGGGTATGGCGGCACTGCCGCGCCCGGAAATCTCGTCGCCGTGGACGTACGTCTTGCTCGGCGGCACGGCTGCGCTGCTCTGGATCGGCTGGAGCATCTCGCGCGGCGCAAGCCTGCAGAAGTACACATTCAAGCGCTGGCCGGACCGCAAATTCCTGGGGCTCATCGAACCTGAATACATCGCGGCCGGCGACCGCAAGATCCTGTGCAACGGACTCTGGGGCCCGGCGCGGCACTTCAACTACATGGGCGAGGTGCTCATCGCCCTGGCCGTTGCCCTGCTCTTCGGCCACATCGCGAACCCCTGGGCGTGGGTATACTTCGTCTACATGACAACGTACATAATCACGCACCAACGTGACGACGAAAAGGAATGCGTCGAGAAGTACGGCGCGGAAAAGTGGGCGGAGTACCAGGCAAAGGTGAAGTACCGGGTCTTTCCCGGCATCTACTAGGCGGGACTTGCGCAACCCTATTGCAGGAAGCTTGGGCCAGCTACTATTGGTCCCTCGACGCAGAGTCTGAAGTGGGTTTCTATATCTGTGAAGGTCGGGCCAATACTCGGCTAATTCGGTACGACGACGTAGGCGCAATTGCCCTATTCGGGCGTCCGGGAGATCAGGAATGAGTCTGAATTGAGGTCATCCAGGGTCCTGATAAGTTCCTTGGCGTCTTCAATTCCTTCCCCGACCGAGACTTCGTCCAAGTGCGCCTGATAGAAGTTTGCATGCAGCGCCTCTAGAGATCGTAGCAATCTCCGTCTATGGCGAGCGTTGGCCGGGTCTTGGTCAATTAGCCTGTTGGCATTCTCTATCAGTCTTCAGTGCGAACCCAGCGGCCAATTCCGCTGACGGGCAACAGAGCTTACAAAGTGTGAAACTGCTCCCCAAGCTTTCTCAGAGGCTTGCAGGAAATCGCCTTTACGCAACTCATCCTCGGCATGGTCCAAGAACTGTAGGCTAATCTCTCGGTGCTGCTCTGCAGTAGCCATGTCTACTCCCCTGTGTACGCCTTGAGCTCAGTGTACTCGATGAGCGAGAATTGGCCCTCGACCACCAAGAAGCGGATCGTTGTCTCAACGCCGTAGACGTCAAGCAGGTGGAGAGGCTCTCCTAACTCAAAATGCGCGGCAGGCGCTGCAAGTTTACCGTTTATGGCGATATTGTCACCGTAAACATACCCATCTTTGTGCGGATTGAGCCGTCCTTCTATGCCCGGGATGTATCCTGTGCTTCGGGTGAAAAGGAGTGCCTTCCTGTCATCCTTGGACGGCTCCAATTCCAAGGGAACTACCTCAGAATCTCCTGGCACAAGAGTTGTTGGGAAAGGGAGATAGCCCTCTGCAGCTACAAGCACCGTCATGCACTGATCGACGCGGTATAGATTTAATTTGCACATGCCGTCAGCGTCGGTCTGACCTGTAAGATACCTCCCGTCAGGAAAAGCTGCTAGCACCGCGGCCTTGCCTACAGTCTCTCCACTTAGCGACTTCACTTGGAATACTACGTCTGCCATGCCTTCCCTTATCCCAATCGCCCTAAAAAACACTTAGAGTTCAGTCCAGAATCCATCATCTCACGCATTCGCAGGTGCTTGCCATTAGCGAGAGTCACATAAATGCTCCCCAGGGGTGCTTGTCGAGCACCTGCTGGGCGTAGCGCAGGTAGTTGCCGCCGATGATCTTTTGGATTTCGTCGTCGGAGTGCCCCATGCAGACGAGCCCCACGGTCCAAAAGGGCCAGTTGGTCCAGTCGAGCGCGGCGGGTTGCCAGCCGGGGAAGAAGGTGCGGTCCGTGCCGACGCCGACGTAGTCAATGCCGGCTACCTTGATCGCGTGCTCCAAATGGCGGTACCAGGTGTGGAAGGATTCCGGCCCCGTACCGAGCACGTAGTCGATGGAGTATATCGCGATTAGCCCGCCGCTCGCGGCCACGGCTTTGAGCATGGCATCGTCCGCATTGCGGCTGACCGGTCTCGTCGGCGGCGTGGCGCCGCGGGCATACGGCTGCTGGAACACCTTTTCCACGTAGCCTCTGTTCGTGGCGTCGTCGTAAATTGACCGGCACCCCGTGTGGCTGATTATCACCGGCTCGGTTGAAGCCGCGATGATGTCATACGACGACTGTTCGCCGCTATGGGACAGGTCCACCATGATGCCGAGTTCGTTCATGCGCCGGACCACCTGCGTGCCGAGCGGCGTCAGGCCGGTATCGCGTTCCTGCAGGTACGAACTGCAGAGGCCGTTGGCCTGGATGTACGTCATCTGGGACATGCGCACACCCAGCGCGTAGAAGAGGTCCAGGTTCCGCAGGGGGTCTGAGGATTCCGCGAAGCAACCGACGCCAGCGAGATGAAACATCACACCCGGTTTGCCGCTGCGGCGCCCCCGCTCGATATCGTCGACCTTGGTAACACGCATAAGGTCATCGCGCCGGTCGTAGACGAAGTTGATGCGCGACAGGCGATCCAAGGCCACTTCGTACGTATTTTCCTCGGGACCGGCAACGTCAGAGACACCCAGGTCTACTCCGGCGATGGCGTAAAGCGCTCGAGACTCCTCAATCCACTGCTCGTCACAGGCCGATTCGAACGTCTTCCGTTTGAAGTGGCTGGCGTGCAGGCGACGGTTGAGTTCCTCCGGATCCAGGCATTGCTGGGATAGTTCCTCGCGAAATAGCTCCAGGTCCTGCCGCAACCGGTCACCTACAATGCCGTGCGTCGAGCTCATCTGCACCGACCCCTGCACGTCGGCGACGAAGCTGTTGTAATGCAGTTCCAGACCGCGTTCGATTTGCGCGTTGGAGGGTTTTAGTTCATCCAGGATGACCTGGTGTCCCGCCCGGATGCGATCCAAGGTTTCATGTCGCACGCAATAGTCGCGGGCTCGTTCTAGCGGCGCAATACCGTTTGGTAGATCGGAGTCTGTCGTCTCAACATTCATGAATGGCCCTCCGCTCGTGGGAAACCAGTCTACTCATGCAAATGAACTCAAGGCTCGTACTATCTCCGGCTCATCGCTATTCTAATGATAGTCCTCTCCCACCTGTTGCCAAGACCTCGCTACCCACCCTCCCAGCTAGACCAAGCACTATATCCACATCCCTCCGAGCCTCTTGCCACAGTACCAACGCATAGTGGCTCGCCCAAAATCCGTCTAAACCTAGCATTCATGGCAATTCTCCCTAGGATTCAACAGTAGACTCCCCGCTTTTCACCCAAATCTTGCAAATTGACGCACAGTAGGTCTAGAATTACTATCAAGCATTCTAAGAGAGTTGCGCACAAGCGGTTGAGGATTCCGCCAGGAGACGCGCTGTAATCTCCGTAGGATGCAATTGGATACATTTGTAGTTCTTGCCCAGGAGGGGTGAACGATATGGCATCATTGTCCAGACGACATTTTCTTGGTACCGCTGCTCTGACCGGCGCGGGCGCACTGCTCGCAGCGTGCGGCGCGCAAGCAGGCACCGGGGCCATGGAGGAAGCAGCCGCGCCTGAGGACGATGGCGATTCCGGCGAAATGATGATGGAGAAGTCGCCGGTCGTATTCTGGTACACCGGCATTGCTCCATGGAATTTCGATTCCGAGGAGATTCCTCTGCAGCTCCGCGCGGAATTCGACGAGACTACCAATTACACGCTGGTACCGCTCGTGCGCGGCAACGGCGGTTTCAATGATCTTCCCACCGTGGTGGCAGCCGGTGTCGCGCCGGACAACTCCAAAACGCAGTCCTACATCCAGCCCCAGTGGGGTCTGATTGAGCTCGTGCGGCCGCTCGATGCCTACATCGCTGCCTCGGCCAACGTGTCATTGGACGACCTTTGGCCGGGCAAGTACGAGGCCATGCAGTGGGCAGGCAAGACCTACGGCATCAGTTATAGCATCGACGCCCGCATCATCTATCTGAACGTGGACCACTCGCTGGAAGCCGGCCTTGATCCCGAAACTCCGCCGGCCTCCCGCGATGAGATGGACGAAGCACTGCTCAAGGTGCACAAGACCGACGGCGACAACATTGTCCGGCTCGGTTGGGACCCGTTCCGCGGCTCCGGCGGCATCCACACCTGGATGGCCGGCTACTGGCAGCAGGGCGGCGAGATGCTCAGCCCGGATCGTACGAAGATCCAGGTCAACAACGATCTCGCCATCAACACCGTGACCTGGCTCAAGAAAGTCCTGGACGGCCAGGGCGGCTACGACAAGGTCCGCGAGTTCCACGGTACGTTCGAGAATCGCTTGCAGGAGTACGGCAGCGGCGGCAATACGTATATGTACCTGACCAACGCTACCCGTACCTCCATGGCGCCGTACGCCGAAGGCCTCAACTACGACTTTGGGCCATATCCGGCGCTGGATCCCAGCACCGCCCTGCCGGCCACTTACTCCGGCGACTGGGCGTTCTGCCTACCCAACGGCAGCAGCAACCCCGACGGCGGCTTTGCCTGGGCTGACTTCATGTACGGCGCCGAGGTGAACCTCCGCTGGTCGATTGCCATGGACCGCATTCCGGTGCGTCAGAGCGTTGCCCAAAGCGACGCCTACATTGGCGACGACAAGCTGCGCAAGCTCGCCATCGATGAGATGGTTGGCGCGCGCTTTGTCGTGAGTGTGCCCGGCGCAGGCGACATCCTCCCGATTACGAGCAGAAACCTGCAGTCAATCATGCGCAATGAGGTCACGGTTGCCGAAGGTATGCGCAACTTCGAGGAGCAAGCCCAGACGGCGATGGACGAGTTCATCGCAGAGTTTGGTGGCTAGTCACAGACGGGCAAACGTGAAGATTGCGCTTCAGTAAGTATGTCGCGCAGATTTTCGCAACGCCGATAGAAGTCTGACGAAAACTAGCGTGTCAACGGGTCCACAGGGCCTGGAGGCACGCTAGTTTCGCATTAATTCGCATTAAGATGAAGACTACGGCCATCACTCTCATTCGACCTACGCTACGGGCACGGCATGCCGTGCCCCTACCGCATTCTTCTCGATTCAGCAGATGTCTCCCTCTCCTCCTGTTTTCTTCCGGCCCTGCACGACGTTTCGTTAAGACACAAGATCAGGTCACGATCAACGTTGGCATTGCGCGCCGCTCAGACCGGCTACACAGCGTCGCCCCTCACAATCAATCTTTGGAGGAGCTTTCCCATTGAATAGTCTTGCCAATTGATGGACTATGCGTCTAGAATTACTACCAAGCATTCTTAGTAAGACGTGCGCAATGGCGATGGGCGGGACCGCCGAAGAGCGTGTAGATTTTTCTGGAGAATGCAGAGAGAGCGTTCGAGAGTAGTTCTTTACCCAGGAGGGGTGAACGATATGGCATCATTGTCCAGACGACATTTTCTTGGTACCGCTGCTCTGACAGGCGCGGGCGCACTGCTCGCCGCGTGCGGCGCGCAAGCAGGCACCGGGGCCATGGAGGAAGCAGCCGCGCCTGAGGGCGATGGCGATTCCGGCGAAATGATGATGGAGAAGTCGCCGGTCGTATTCTGGTATACCGGCTTTGATCCATGGAACTTCGATCGCGAAGAAGTCCCCATGCAGCTCCGCGCAGAATTCGACGAGACCACCAACTACACGCTCGTACCGCTCGTGCGCGGCAACGGCGGTTTCAATGATCTTCCCACCGTGGTGGCAGCCGGTGTCGCGCCGGACAACTCCAAGACCCAGTCCTACATCCAACCCCAGTGGGGTCTGATTGAGCTCGTGCGGCCGCTCGATGCCTACATCGCTGCTTCCGCCAACGTGCCGATTGACGACCTCTGGCCGGGAAAATACGAGGCCATGCAGTGGGCGGGTAAGACGTACGGCATCAGCTATAGCATCGACGCCCGCATCATCTATCTGAACGTGGACCACTCGCTGGAAGCCGGTCTCGATCCCGAGTCTCCGCCGGCCACCCGGGAAGAGATGGACGAGGCGCTGCTGAAAGTGCACAAGGTCGAGGGCGACAACATCGCCCGTCTCGGCTGGGACCCGTTCCGCGGCTCCGGCGGCATCCACACCTGGATGGTGGGCTACTGGCAGCAGGGCGGCGAGATGCTCAGCCCGGACCGGACGAAGATCCAGGTCAACAATGATCAGGCAATCAACACCGTGACCTGGCTCAAGAAAGTCCTTGACGGCCAGGGCGGCTACGATAAGGTCCGCGAGTTCCACGGCACGTTTGAGAACCGCTTGCAGGAGTACGGCAGCGGCGGCAACACCTACATGTATCTGACCAATGCTACTCGTGTCTCTCTTGCGCCCTACGCGGAAGGCCTCAACTACGACTTTGGGCCATATCCGGCGCTGGATTCCAGCACCGCCCTGCCGGCCACCTACTCCGGCGACTGGGCCTTCTGCCTGCCCAACGGCAGCAGCAATCCCGACGGCGGCTTTGCCTGGGCCGACTTCATGTATGGCGCCGACGTGAACCTGCGTTGGTCGCTGGCCATGGACCGCATTCCGGTGCGCGAGAGCGTTGCCCAGAGTGCCGAGTACATCGGCGACGACAAGCTCCGCAAGCTCGCCATCGATGAGATGGTTGGCGCGCGCTTTGTCGTGAGTGTGCCTGGCGCAGGCGACATCCTCCCGATCACGAGCAGAAACTTGCAGGCGATCATGCGTAATGAGGTCACGGTTGCCGAAGGTATGCGCAACTTCGAGGAGCAAGCCCAGACGGCGATGGACGAATTCATCGCAGAGTTTGGTGGCTAGTCACAGCCAGGTGAACGTGAGGATTGCGCTTCAGTAAGTATGTCGCGCAGATTTTCGCAACGACGGTAGAAGCCAGACGAAAACTAGCGTGTCAACGGGTCCTCAGGGCCTGGAGGCGCGCTAGTTTCATTTTCAGGCTCAAATCTACCAAAGCCAGGTCACGAGCCGGGTGTAGGGGCACGACATGTCGTGCCTCTATCAGATGTGTGAGATCACTCAACTCTCATCCTGCTGCGACCAAGAGCAGCTCTCGTAGTCAGCACACATGCCGAATTGCGATCTCGCCTCCGCAAAACACGCAACTCCGGACGCACGAGATTGCCCAAGGCGGTATGCTAGAAGCGCAAGTATATCGAACAGTGGAGGAGCCAAGAGTATGGAATATCGCAATCTGGGTCGTGCCGGTGTGAAGGTCTCGCCGCTTTGGTTGGGGACCGCCTATTTCAACACGCGCATTAATGAGGAGGCCGCGACCGAACTCATTCATGCCGCGCTCGATGCCGGCATCAACGTGATAGACACGGCAAATGCCTACTCGGAACCCCGCGGCTACGCTGAGACTATCGTGGGTCGCGCGATTAAAGACCGCCGGGACAAGGTGGTGCTGGCCACAAAGGTCTTTCACCCCATGGGAGACGGCCCCAATGACCGCGGCTCCAGCCGCTACCACATCATGGAGCAGGTGCATGCCAGCCTGCGGCGGTTGGATACCGACCGTATCGACCTCTACCAACTGCACCGCCCCGATCCTGAAGTGCCGATCGAGGAAACCCTCCGCACTCTGGAAGACCTGCGGCGCCAGGGCAAGATCCTCTACTTCGGCACTTCGAAGTTTGCCGGCTGGCAGCTCTGCGAGGCCCTCTGGACCTCCGATAGGCTCGGCCTTGCCCCTACCGTCTCCGAGCAACCTGAATACAGCCTGGTAAATCGTTCCATTGAGGCGGAAGTGCTGCCGGTGACGCGCAAGTACGGCCTCGGCGTCGTGCCGTACAGCCCATTGGGGGGCGGCTGGCTCACCGGCAAGTACCGGCGCGGCGATAGTGCGCCCGCCGACTCGCGGTTCGCTGGACGCGGCATGGATTTCGCAGGCGATACCTACGCGCCGACCTTCGACGCGCTCGAGCATCTGGAGGAGCTGGCCGCTGGCAAGAGCATCACGCTGAGCCAGTTGGCCCTTGCCTGGCTCTTGGCGCAACCCGGAGTTACCGCGCCCATCATCGGGCCGCGTACCCCGCATCAACTGCAGGACAACCTGGGCGCTCTTGAGGTCACGCTGTCGGATGGTGAGCTCGCCGCTGTCGACGATATTGTGCCGGCGGCGTCCGTCCTCCCAGGATGACCACGGCCACTCTTGTCATGTCGCACGGCTTGCGGTCACTGCCAGTTCACTATTGAGGGGCGCTGCCTGTGGCATCACGTGAAAGCGCGGAGCGCGCCGCCCGACGGATTAAGGCCAGCGTGGAGCCGGAAGCTGCCGCCGGCGGCTATATGGACCATGAACCGGGCGATCCCTTAGTCCGCGTGACGCGGCACGAGATCGCAGACGCCCTGCGTGCAGCGGGCCTGAGCGCGGGCGAGACTGTTCTGTTCCATAGCTCTCTGAGCAGTATGGGCACCGTGGTCGGCGGCGCGGATGCGGTCATAGACGGCTTCCTGGACGCGGTGGGGCCCGCTGGCACCGTCGCTGCGCCGACATTGAGTTCATGGCGAGAACTGCATGAGAAGCGCCGAGTCTGGGATCTGTGGAGCATCGCGGATACGCCCACCTATTGCGGACTGATTCCGGAAACTTTCCGGAGACGTTCGAAAGCCCAACGCAGCAACCACTATACCCACTCGGTAAGCGCGATCGGCCCGCGGGCTGAGGAGCTCACCGCAGACCACGGCCGGTCCGGTCTGCGCGAGAGTCCCTGGGGCCCCGGCGCATTCGCCGTGCAGAGTCCCTGGCAGCGGTTCTACGATTGGAATGTCTTCTACTGCCTCATCGGCGTGAACTGCCAACGCCTCACCATGGTGCACTTTGTCGAGACGCATCTCGTCCACCGGGCGCTGGCGCGCGCCGCTCCTGACCGCCGCAAGGCGTTGCTCGCCCAGGTGCGCGGCTGGACAAGCAACGGCATCTGGGCCGGTATTGGCACCGACAAACGCCTGGTCGCGGAAGAGATCTTCGCGGAGAAGGGACTGTTAGAGTACGGGGCAATTGGGTCCGCGCGCTTGCGCTACATGCACATTCAGCCGGTCGTGGATGCCTGGATCGCCCTGGCGGAAGCAGACCCGGCCTACTGGTGCTCGGAGGATTTTGTGCGCTGGCTGGAACGCACCGGATCCTAAATCGCCCCAAAGCGACCAGAATCCCTCTTGGATTCTCTCGTCCGCAAGTCTAGCTTCTCAATCAGCTAAGAACCCTCGTGCTCTGCCACCTGCGGCTGCAGCCTAGCTACTGGCAGTATCCAAGAGTGCTCCGAGTAGTTGCGCGTTTCCACTGCGCAAGCAGGATTGCCATAGGGTGTGCAGACACCCTCACTCAGTCATACCGGCACAAGCCGGTATCTATCTTTGCCCCGTCCACTGGACTCCGGCTTCCGCCGGAGTGACGGCCGGCCCTCTTCTCGCTTCCAACGCAAGTTCCATCGGGCGAGCAATACTTCCGCGACAGGTATTGTTAGCGGTACCCGACAAAATGCGCTCACGCCTCTCAGTGGGACTCAGGCCCCACCCAAAGCACCAAGGAAGGCCTCCGACGTAATCGTCCCCGCCACGTCGCGCAGTTCGAACTGGTGGATCATCACGCTGGTGGCCGCACGGAGTGGATACGTGTCGCTTGCCTCGACGCCGGTGGTGGCGTCACGCAGCAGCACCAGGGCGTAGCCGCGCTCGCGCATAGCGCGCATGCCGTAGTCCCGGTCCGGCACACAGATGTTGGTAGCAAAGCCAACGTAGAAGAGGTAAAGAATGCCGCGCTCGCGGCAAAGCCGGTGGAGCTGGTCGCCGGTGGCGATTACGTGGTCGCCCGTCTGCGGCAACACCGCCGGATGAATGGAACGGTCATGATCGATGCGGTCGAGCAGTTCCTGGTGCAGGCCGCTGCGCCGGGCCTGCAAGTGCGCCCATTCACCTTGACGTAGTGCGAAGTCTTCCGGCGGCCAGTCCTGCCTGCCCAATCTCACCTGCGCTTCCTCGTCCGCCGCGTCCTCCGGCCAAAACCGGCGGAACTTCTCAGCCACCGGCGGCGACGGGGCATGGACAACCGTAATGCCGTTCGACCGGCACGCTTCCAGCACCGGCCTAATCGTTTGCTCGCAAATGCGCTCAGCACGTTCCTGAAAGCTCTCCACGATGATTTGGTCCCAGCAGTCCACCAGCACCAACGCCGCCTGCTCTGTCGGAATGCTCACAGGGAGATTCACGTACCCGAAGTGCTCCTCCCGATACGGCAGATGCGGCGGGTTCGGCTCGTGAACAATGTGACGCACCGAGAGTTGCAGTGGCATCGATGGACGCTTTTTCATTGTCAACCAAGTCTCATTGCCGAGCAGCGTGCGCGGCAGGAAAGCAATCCGGTTCCGTCATTCCGGCGAAAGCCGGAATCTAGATGCTCCGAGTGTTCAAAGCGTATTCGCGCGTCATCCCCCGCACGACACCGATCCGTCATACCTGTAAGTGTTGAGTAATTCGTTGACAGAAT